>JACRKJ010000010.1 GCA_016219825.1 Candidatus Woesearchaeota archaeon
TCCAGAAAAAACAATGCTGTTATGAATGTACCAATGCGTTTTCCCAAAGCCCGGTCGCAGTAGGCCGGGAAGCTGCAGAATGCGGAAAGTTTGGATCTGCCCAGCCAATAACATCGGATTGTGGGGATTATTTTAGACAGCATCCAAGTTCAGTCGCAGGTTGCGCATTAAAAATAAGAGAATAATGTTCGTTGCTGCTTAAATTCTTTGAATACTAAACTTCCTTCTAAAAATTTTTCAACAGGCAGCAGTAATCGTATCTGGATATTATCTGTAGCTTCTTTTAATGTGGAAAATGTCAATGGTTTTTTCGTGAACGCGCCTCGTGTCACTTCCCGTAAGATGCCAACACCTAGCGGAGCAGTATATTCTGGCCGCACTTCCCGCATAACTAAAACACTTGCTTGCAGTTTAATTTTTTTCAAATATTCACAAACTCCTAATCTATTCGCGTAATACGCCCCAGTCACAGAATCAGCGTATGTTGTCCTGCCATAAATTGTTTCAGAGTCTTTCCAAAACACAGGCCGCCATGACGTTAAGCTCGAAGGCAATCGCGTTTCAATCACTTCAAAAGACCACGGTCTAGGCAAAAGTAAAATCTCATAATGGTTTCCTAAATACTCATCATAAAAAACTTGAAATGTACTAATCGATTGATACTCTTTAATATCTTCTAATAGAAATTTAGACAACATATCATCAACAGCGGTAACGCTCCATCTGCTTGGAACAAGGATTCGTTGTTTTTGTATTCCCAATAGGCCTGCGGATAATAGCTTAATCAAGGAACTGACAGTAAATGCATGCTGATATAATGCAATAATTCCTTCTTTCGCTTTCAAGTCTGTATCTGTAACAATCTTCTCCACTTTGGTTGGAATAGAAGGATTGTGTGTTAATGTTGCTTTCTCTAATGGTGCTGGATTGCCGACAGGGTGGGACCTGGAATCAAAGTCAAGTCTCAAAACAGGTTTTTTCTTGAGCAAAAATTCAACGTCGCAGGGTTTCGAAGCCATGCTCACTTCCTGCATAACGCCTAATAATTTTCCTTCATTGGGTTTTTTAATGTTGCTGGTAAAACGGGAATAAACCATGCTTCCGCGGTGGGAAAGAATATCTTGAATACTAAGTCGTTGTGAAAACCATTCTTCAGGGTTGCTTAAGACAGACGCTTCTTCATCATGTTCGATAGGAGCTAAAATTCCAGTATACACATTCGGATAATTGAACTTTCCAACAAAGAGTTCTGGCGGAGAGCTTCCTAAAAAATTTAATCCAAGTTTACTCAAATCTAATTTTTTAATCTGCTGGAACAATAATGTTGCGTCGCGGTCGATGCGTTGGTCTGCAGGAATAAGAACCATATAGCTAAGCTGTTTTGGAAGTTTATAAAAATACTGAACAAGCAAAAAGAAAATAAGCTTGAAATGGAGAACAGTCAAGTAAAACAGTAAAACCTATATACCTCAATTATCTCGTGTAGCATAATGTCATTGGATTACAAAGCAATTGGATTTAAAAGTGGATTAGAAGTGCATCAGGAATTAGAAGGCCATAAATTATTCTGTAAATGTCCAACAATTATTAAAACGACACCTCCAGATTTCCAGATTAAACGATATATCCGCGCTTCAGCGTCTGAATTAGGGCAGATTGATGTCGCGGCGAGATTTGAATTATTAAAGAAAAAATACTTTTTATACGATGGGTATAATGACGTTACGTGTTTAGTTGAATTAGATGAATCTCCTCCAGAGTCTTTAAATCAAGACGCGGTAAAGATCGCGTTGCAGGTCGCCTTATTCCTAAAAGCGGAGATTGTGGATGAAATCCAATTTATGAGAAAAATAATCATTGACGGTTCAGCGACTTCTGGTTTTCAGAGAACAGCGTTAGTCGCGTTGAATGGTGTTGTAGAGACAAGCCAGGGAAAAGTTTCCATTCCCACAATTTGTTTAGAGGAAGACGCGGCAAAAACAATAGAAGTGACGCCAGAATATAAAAAATATAATCTTTCTCGATTAGGAATTCCATTGGTGGAGATCGCGACAAGCCCAGATATTAAAACTCCAGAGCACGCGAAAGAAGTAGCTGAAAAAGTAGGGATGATTTTACGTTCTATTCAAGGCGTAAAACGCGGCCTGGGAACAATAAGGCAGGATGTCAATGTGTCCATTAAAGGATCTTCGAGAGTGGAGTTAAAGGGATTTCAAGATTTAAGAAGTATGCCAAGAGTAATCCAGATAGAAGTGGAGAGGCAGATAAAATTACTTGGATCGAAAGAGAAGATAAGTCCAGAAGTCAGAAAAGTCGAAGCAGATTTTACTTCTACATTTTTACGCCCCATGCCTGGCGCCCAAAGAATGTACCCGGAAACAGACGTCAAGCCATTTAAAATAACGAGAGAATTGGTAAAATCCATAAAACTGCCGGAATTGCTAGCTGAAAAAGCTGAAAATTTCGAGGAGAAGTATAAATTAAACCCAGACTGGGCAAGGGAAATTGCAAAAAAGAATTTGCCCTTTGAGATATTAGTCAAAGAATTCGCTTCTCTAGACCCAATCTTCATCGCGAAAGCATTATTGGAAGTGCCAAAGGAATTGAAAGCTAGATTTGAGATTGAGACAGTAAGTTTAGACCAGACAAAACAAGTATTAGCATTAATTGTTCAAAAGAAGATTCCACAGGACGCGGTCAAGGAAGCGCTGTCAGAATTAATAAAACAAGGAAAAATAAACTTGGGGAATTATCAAAAAATGTCTGATGTGGATCTGGAGAAAGAAGTAAAACTTATTATTGCTCAAAACCAAGGAGCCCAATTCAACGCGGTTATGGGCATTGCGATGGCGAAATTAAAAGGCAAAGCAGAGAGCAAAAAAATTGTGGAATTGGTAAAGAGGCTGACAGAAAAATAAAGAGCGATCCTTATTATTTGATAAGTTTATAAATAACAAGAGATCATTTTTCTTATGAATAAAAGTACAATCTCAAGAGATGCCACTGTGTTTTCTAATACAGCGAACAATATTGCGGGAAGAGGATCTAGTATTAGTCATTATATCAATCTTGTGAGTAGTTTGCAACAGCAAGCTTTTAGGGATGAAGAGGCAAGAAGTGAAGTTGCTCGTGATAGAATATCAAAAGATATGCTTGCAACCGTTCAAGGGGCATTAGTATCTTTAAGCATTATAAGAGGGGATTTCACTGAAGAGCTTCAAAATATGGAAAGTTTACTCAATAAGATCATCGAGGCACTCAAAACTATTAAGAGGTCAACGGGAAAATAGATCTTATCATGAAGATGTTTAAGCTAGGATAATATTCTAGGAGAGAAATTTTTATATAGGACAATGCGCTAGAAATAGGTTCATGTTGGATGCATTTATTATTAAAGAAATTGAACGAAAAGAGCAGGAACAAAGAAGAGAAAGAGAACTTCCATTGCCAGATTACCAAGAGATACCTGCAACGCCGGAAAAAAATGATCGAGGTATACTTATTATTGATACAGAACCAGACTCAAATTATGGAACGATTGTTCCGCTGCCCGCATACAAACAAGGAAATTATAACTCAGAAAGATAAGGCATCCGTTCAGTCAATTCGCCGCGGAAATTCTGTAAAAATAAGCTGTTAACATCCTTTTTCTTATAATTGCTCAACAGCCAGAGTAATTTAATGTAGCTTGTTTCAGGTGTCATATCAGACCCATTGTCTACAACGCGAACAAAATCTGCTTCGACAAGAATTCTGTTCTATCCGAAAATCCCTACCAAGATATGATGAAGAAGAATCGGATCGGAACATTGTGGTTATTACATTAGAGTATTTCTGCATAGGGAAAAGCACCTGATTTTTATTATTCTTTAAGAACTTAGAACGTTTCTTCGCTTAGATTATGTAAATGGTCGCGAATAACCATTAATGAGTGTGTAATCACGCGTTCATTCTTTGTTGATTTCTCTAAAAGTTCTACGCCATCCTTCTTCAACAAGAGATCGATGTTTTTGATTTCGATTCCTGTGCCTTGTTTGTTGACAAATGCCTTATACCAGAGTTCAATGAACTGGACAAGCATGTTTGTATATGCTCTGACTTCATTTGAAGGAGTGGCAATATTATTTTCTTTCAGATATTTTCCAATAACATTACACTCGTCTGTAATCGCTTCAAGGAATAACGATGTTGCATACATACTTGTTACTCGGCGATCTTTATGCCCTATTTCATTGAGCATTCTTCGGCAGAAAAGATTGATCTTATTCGCTACAAGTTCTGCACTCTCTGTTTCGCTCACTGCACTTGCATCCCCCTTCATAAAATATTCGTTGATATCCCTCAGCATTCCCATTGCAATAAACGTTAATCTATTGAACATCACATCAAATTCTTCTTCAATGCCCCTTGCAACATTTTTTATTACACAGTAATTTTTTCCCTGCTCGACAACTTCAAATCCCATAAAGTGGCCGTTGATAATATTCTGTATATACGTCACTACTTCCCTATGCATATAGTTTATTCTAATTTTGTTATAACCACTAATGTATGGTTGTTGAAGCAATCTTGCAGGAATATTCTCTTTTTCATTGATTGTTATTGTGATCTCCTTACCTTGTTTATGGTAATAAGGCTGAATGATTAGATTATTCCCTCGTTCTTCAACATCTAATTCCTCTCCTTGTTTTATATTCAATGTCTTCACCCATTTGGCAGGAAGGGATATAGAAAGTGTTGTTGTTCCATGTTTGACAACTTTTCTTTTCATCAAGTGGATCAATTCAAGAAGTATATATAGTTTACCTTGTATATATCTAGGTGTTTATTGTTTGCTAAACAGGTGTTTATTGTTTGCTAAACCTATATATCCCTGATGCATTTAATAAAAGATTATGGAGTTATCTGGATTCTAGCATGGGAGAACTTCGTCTTTTTGGTCTTGGAGGAACACTTCAACAAGGAATACAAGGCAAGACGATTGCTCCAAAGTATAGCCTCGATGAGGTTATTACATCTGTATTCAAGGGAAAATCTCATGGGAGTATTCGAGCAGAATCAATTACGAATAAGGATAGTAATAATCTCACGCTGTGGGATGAAACAAATCTTCTTCTTAAGATTCATGATGCCCTATTAAATACGGCTGTTGATGGAGTTCTTGTGACTATGGGTACTGATCGTCTTGCGGACATTGCCTCGCTTGTCGAATTTAGTATTCGACCTCTTTCAAAACCAGTTATTTTTACGGGATCAATGTATACTCTTGAAGAACAACAAAATGATGTGTCATTAAACTTAACTCGAGCAGTGACGCTTCTTAAAACCATGATTGCTGAACGTTCTTTATCTAAAGGGACAACGTATGGGGGTGTGGCGATTGTTATGGGGGATTATGCACTTTATGCGCATAGTAGTTTTAAGTTGACAACCACAGATCGTAATGCATTTGTTTGCGCATGGAATAAACCATTAGCTGAATTTCACGGAAAAACGATGCGTCTGCATCGGAAACAAAAACCAAAGAAGAGACATCTTGCCATTCCCCAGTTGCACTTGCCGAAACTTGGAACTGTGCGCATTGAGAAACTTTCTTTAGGATATCAAGCTGATCTTGATCATCTTCTCAGTAGTGAGGCCATAATTTATGCTGGAACGGGTGATGGTAATTTTCCAAAAGAACTTCTGGAAGGGATGCATCTTCTTGCGGATCAACGGTATATCCCTCAAATTTTATGTTCTGAAGTTCCTCTTCGTGTTGCTTGTTCTCAGTATGAAGCAGGTGTTGTTCCGCATGGGGTTATCCCTAGTGTTTTACCCATTACTTCCACCTATGCAAAACTTGCGGTCATTCTGCATTCAGCAAGCCATCTTCAGGGGAGAACGAAGCAGATGTACGTTCTTGGTTGTTTTCAGGAAGAATTCGCTCAAGAATTTACGCATCTTCAAGAACATTAATCTTGTTGGTAGGGTTGGCGTTCACTTATTTCGCCACGGAGATTTTTCGTCAGAAGCTCTTTACATTCTTTTGGATGATTGCTTACGAGCCAGGCAAGTTTAATGAACGTCGTTTCTGGTGTCATGTCTGAACTATTTCCTACAACACCTGCTTCCTGGAGTTTTCTTCCTGTTTCATAGACATCTAAGTCGATTTTTCCGGAAAGACATTGGGAACTCATCACGACGGGAAGTTTTTTTGCTAAGGTCTCAATCGTTTTTAGGATTGTTGTATTCTCTTTGGTAAATTCATCAATGTTATTAATAGGGAAGTGTCCGAAGCCAGTTCCTTCGAGGACTAACCCATCGAAGTTCTTGTACGCCGCAAGTTCTTCTTTTTGGAGATGAGGGTGGGATTTGAGCAAGCCAATTTTCAAATCTGGATTAAAGGGTTTTACGGTAAAAGCAGCTTTTGGAGGATCATGGAATTTGGTGATGATTGTTATCTCTCCCGTTCTACTCACTCTTGCCCACGGTTGACTGTTAATCGCTTTGAAGGCGTCTCTTCGGGAAGTGTGCATTTTTCTTGTTTTGGTTGCGGGAAGGATAATTCCTGCTAAATCATCTGTGGTTTCATGCATGCAAATCCCAACACCAATAAAGTTTGTCTGCGCAATAAATTGGGCAGCACAGAGTAAGTTTAAGCTTGCGTCGCTGCTTCCTCGATCACTGCTTCGTTGCGCTCCGACCAAGATCACTGGAATAGATAGATGTTCTAACGAAAATGCTAGGGCAGCTGCCGTAAAATGAAGCGTATCTGTTCCATGAGTAATAATAATTCCATCTACTTTATTCTTGATTTCTTTTGCAACTTCTTCTGCTAAAAGATTGTAATGGTTGAAATTGAGATCTTCTGAGAACATGTTTCTGATCAGTCTTGGTGTGGTGTTAATAATTTTGGGAAGTTCTGGAAACATGGAGATTAATTCTTCGGGTGTGAACTTTGCAACAACTCCCCCTGTCTGGTAACTGACTTTTGATGCTAAAGTTCCTCCAGTATGTAAGATTGCCACATTTTTCAATCCTTTTTTTGGTGAAACACTACTCGAAGAAGCTTTTTCTACAGAATTGTATGCCTGCACTACTTTAATTTTCGTAATTTTCTTTCGTTCCAATGCAAGGTTATAGCCACTCTCCAATTTTAGAACAAACACTTTTTTGTCAACAGAAGGCATCACAATGCCTTGATACGTTTGTGTTTTTGTTTCAACAGCAACTGTGTCTCCTGGATGCATACCATAAATCAACGCTACTTCTATAAAAAGGTTCGTGAAAATGATACTGGACATCGCAGAAACCAGAGGTTTCGCACCTTCCAACAAAACTTTTTCTCAAAAATTTCTTTTTAAATCCTTTTTCAAAAAATGCGGATTTTCACCAAAAATTATACGCAGAACATGAGAATATATCGTATTATAGACAAAGAGTTCTATCTATTTTAGTATTATATTATTCAATGTAGATATTCAACAAAAAAAATATTTATAAACTGATTTCTAGCATATATAGATAGAAAAGTTCGATTTCAATGGTTTTCATCGGGCAATGAAATCCATGGGCACGAAATGAACTTCTTTTTTGGACGTTAACTTCAATCTACAGTTGGAAAAGTCTTGATTTGGGCAAACCAAAACAGTTCTAAAAGGAAGAGGGTAAAACTCAAATATATACTTTGTGGTAGTTGAGTATATACTTCGCTTCCAAAAATAACCTACTCAAACGAGGAAACAAAAAATGGACTTCATCATACAAAACGCGTTAGAAAGCGCACAACAATCGACAGACACAGATATGGAAATTGGGCACGCAAATATTAAAGTCATCGGTACAGGTGGCGGCGGTTCAAACATGGCTTCATGGTTGCACAAAAAAGGTGTGCGTGGAGCGGAAATTGTGTGCATGAACACAGACAAACAGCATTTAGACATGATGAGTGCTGATCGCAAGATTCTCATTGGTCGCGATTTAACGCGTGGTTTAGGTGCAGGTGGCTATGCCAATGTCGGCATGGAAGCTGCGAAAGAACAATTAGCGGAAATTAAGGAAGTCTTGAAAGGTGCTGACATGGTTTTCATCACTGCTGGAATGGGCGGTGGAACTGGAACTGGTGCAGCTCCTGTTGTCGCGCAGGCAGCAAAAGATCAGGGAGCGATCGTTATTGGAACTGTTACAACACCCTTCGCGATTGAACGGGCAAGAGTAGACAAAGCTGAATTCGGGTTGCAGCAGCTGCGAAATGTAACTGATACTGTTATTGTTATCGATAATAATCGTTTAGTTCAGATCGCGGGCAACTTGCCAGTGCATCAAGCGTTCGCAGTTGCGAACGAGCTTGTTGCTACAATGATTAAGGGAATTGTGGAAATCATCGCGGTGCCATCCTTAGTCAACTTGGATTACGCGGATGTCAAAGCGATTATGACGCATGGCGGAGTCTCAGTCGTTGGCGTTGGAGAAGGAAACTCTGATCGAAGAGTTGAGGAGGCGACAAAGCGAGCATTAACAAATCCACTCCTCGATGTGTCCTACAAAGGGGCGACTGGAGCATTGATCCATGTAAGCGGTGGTCCAGATATGACCCTTGATGAAGTCAACAGAGTGGGAGAAATCGTCACGGAGAGCCTCGATCAAGATGCGAACTGCATCTGGGGCGCCCGTGTCGATGAGAACATGAAAGGGACAATCCGAGTAATGACGATCATTACTGGAGTTCAAAGTCCGTATGTCCTGGGAAAAGCGGTGAGTACGCCTACTTTCGAGAAGTCTCGGACAATGAGTCGAGAGTTAGGTATTGATGTTGTCCACGGGAGCAAGTACGGCAGATAAAGCCTAATCCAGGGGCAAACCAAGAATTCTGTAACCCCCCTTGTTTGCCCCTTGACAACCCTCTAGCAGCTAATGTCTCCCCGACATTAGCTTTTTTCTTTTTTTCAAAACAAAACATTTATATATAAGAATATATATAAGAAAATAAGTAAAAATTACAATGAAAAAGAGATTTATTCTGTTCCCTTTATTTTTGATGTTAGCTACAACCTCTGTCTCTGCGTATATTACAACCCATTCTCCAACAGGTTGTACTGCTGATCTTTATTACCCATGGACAACTTGTTCTAATGCGTTTGCGAATGGCGGGAGCTATTCCTATTCGAATAATTTTCCTATGGGAGTATGGGATACCTACAATTTTCTCTTGCCTGATTCTTCAACTATATCAAAAGTACGGGTTCGTACTGATGCATTATCTGTTGGAGGTTCAAATCCAAATGCTGTTCAGCTTGTAGTCAATGTAAGCCTAGATGATGGATCAATGTGGGGACCGGAACATAGGGTCAATCTAACTTCTTCAGAAACATCGCGTTTTTTCGATGTCACAAATGATTTTGCTTTATGGACTCCTGAAGACCTTGATCATCTCGTTGTTTATGCCGCTTGTTACACTAATAATGGCGGCACTGCAAGTGAGTGCCGTTTAGATTGGTTGCCAGTCGAAGTGACTTATATATAATAATCAAAAGTTCTTTTTTACAGTTTCATTAAATGATTTCGAATAGATCTTTAATTATCGAGTCAATTTAAGGTTATAATCCTCTGATTTTCATTTTTACGAAAATAACAAAGAAAGAATAATTGCTTAGAATGCAACGCATATTTTCTAGTAAATCCTGCTCGGCGCCTGAGAGCGATAGTGCAGAATAAATCCAATTCAAGGATTATGTAGAATCTTTTTTCTTTTGCAACTTTTCTAATCCTGTTTTTACCCGTTCAATAGCATGTTCCAATGTTTTCTCAAGAGGTGTTTGTGGTTTTAAATTCACTCTCTTTCCATAGTGTTCAAAAAATAATAAATTTTCCAGAGGTTCTAAGGCAGGCTGGTCTGGTTTTTCATTGCTGTATCCAAAAGCAAGAATCATCTGTGGCCGTACGCCGTTTTCAATCTGAAAAAATGTTTTTAATTTTTTCTCGTCAAAATCCCCAATCCAGCAGCTTCCAATGCCAAGCGCGTGCGCTTTCAACAGCATATTCTGCGCAGCAGCGGCAACATTTTGAATTGCGTATAAGGCGTCTCCTCGAACACCATACAAAGTCTTCAATTGATCCATGTCGCTGCAGACAACGACTAAAACAGGCGCTTTCTCGATCCAATGCTGTTCAGGGCAAGCTTCCTGAACTAATTTCTTAAACTCTTTGTTGCGGACAATGATGCAGCGCATATTCCGGACATTGCCTGCAGCAGGCGCGTATCTCCCAGCGTCTATAATTTCAGCCATATGCTCCCAGGAAATATCCTCCTTGGTAAACTTGTGGATAGAACGCCGTTCGTGGATACAATGATCTAACTGCATGAGCAAAACCTTTTTATGTCCTAATAAAGAGTGTATTTGTAATGGATTATTTAAAGCTAACGGACTTCTACGAAAAACTGGAAAAAACATCCAAGCGATTGGAAAAAACAGAAATCCTTTCCCAGCTGTTAAAAGATCTGCGCGCGGAAGAGAGTGAAGCTGTGCTGAATTTAATTCAGGGAAGGGTCTTTCCAAATTGGGACGAGCGAAAAATTGGCGTGAGCGATAAATTAGTAATCAAAGCGATGAATATTGCCACAGGCATTTCAAAAGAGGAAATTGAAAAATTATGGGTAAAATTAGGTGACCTAGGTGAAGTAAGCGAGGAAATAACCAAGAAGAAAAAACAAACAACATTGCGCTCAAAAAAATTAATGGTTGATTTTGTGTATAAAACAATCAGGGAATTAGCCGCATTAGAAGGTGAAGGCGCAGTCAACAAAAAAACTGGGTTGATAGCGGAATTGCTGACCTCTGCCCAGCCGCAGGAAGCGAAGTTCATTGTCCGCACATTATTGGAGGATCTGCGGGTTGGAGCTGGAGAAGGGACAGTGCGGGACGCAATGGTGTGGGCTTTTTTTAAGGAAAAACTCAAAATAAAATATGACCCAGTTAATAATCAAGTGGAAATGCCTGAAGGGGCAAGGAAAGAATATGATTTCTATTGTGAAAAAGTCCAGCGCGCGTGCGACTTAACAAATGATTTCGCTGAAGTGTTCAGGATTATAAAAGAAGAAGGAATTAATGGATTGGATCGTATTTCTTTAAAAGGCGGCAAGCCCATTAATATGATGCTGTTCCAAAAAGCGCGTAATATCGCGGAAGCGTTTGAGATTGTGGGAAAGCCAGCTGCGTTTGAGTACAAATATGACGGTTTTAGATTGCAGATCCACGCGGTCAAAGGAAAAATACTGCTCTTTACGCGGAGTCTGGAGAACGTAACAGCTCAATTCCCAGATGTGGCGGATGCGGTGAAAAAATATGTGAAAGGGGACAATTACATCCTGGACGCGGAAGTGATAGGCATAGATCCAAAAACAAAAAAATGGCTTCCCTTCCAGGCGATTTCGCAGAGGATCAAGAGAAAATATGACATTGAGGAGTTAGCTGGAAAAATTCCAGTCATGGTCAATGTATTTGATATTGTGCAGTATGGCGGAAAAAGCGTTCTAGAGGCGCCATTTAAGGACAGAAGAAAATTAATAGAGAAAATTGTCCAGGAAGTT
Organism: Candidatus Woesearchaeota archaeon; assembly: GCA_016219825.1. GTDB lineage: Archaea > Nanobdellota > Nanobdellia > SCGC-AAA011-G17 > GW2011-AR18 > JACRKJ01. Next base: position 11,570 of record JACRKJ010000010.1, read on the forward strand.
CCAGAAAAAATCGGGCCTGCTGCGGAAATCATCACCAGCGATCCAGCTGAAGCTGAAAAATTTTACAAAAAAGCGTTGAGTCTGGGGAATGAGGGGATGATGGCGAAGAATTTAGAAGGAATTTACAAGCCAGGGTCAAGAGTGGGCTACGGAATAAAAATAAAGCCGATCTTAGAAACGCTGGATGTGGTGATTACTGGCGCTGAATGGGGAACTGGAAAACGCGCGAACTGGTTAAGCTCTTTTACGATTTCCTGCTTGACAAAAGACAAATCCGGGTTTATAGAAGTAGGCCAGGTTGGAACAGGCATCAAGGAAAAACCTGAAGGGGGAGTTTCATTCGAGGAATTGACAAAATTGCTAAAACCGCATGTGCTGAAGCATGAAGGAAAAACTGTGCAGGTAAAACCTATAGTTATAATTGAAGTTGCATATGAAGAAATCCAAAGGTCAACGAATTATAATTCTGGTTTCGCGTTGAGGTTTCCTCGTTTAATAACATTGCGTGCTGAAAAGCCTGTCAAGGAGATAAATACATTGGAAGATGTGGAGAAGATTTATCTCCAGCAGCGTTCTCGTCATCTCAAATAAGGTAAATTCACTCTGAATGGGCGAAGCATGCGTTCAAACACGAATATTTAACTACTCATATAGAGTCAATGACAACAACATTTATATATTGGTTTATTACTACTAAGAGTGAAAACACCATATCTGAAAAAAAGGTGAAGAGGAGGGTTATGAATGATTGTAAAAGAAGAATTTCTGAGTAAATTACGACGTTATTTTAATTTGAACCTGTATGAAGTAAGGATTTGGACAGCATTGTTATCAAGAGGTGTGTCAACAGCGGGAGAATTATCTGATATTGGCCAAGTTCCTCGTTCCAGGGCGTATGATGTGCTGGAAAGTTTGGAGAAAAAAGGGTTTGTCGTCATGAAATTAGGCAAGCCGATCAAATATTTGGCAGTTGAGCCGACAGAAGTTGTTGAGCGTGTTAAAAAATATATTCAGCAGGAAGCGGAGCAGAATGTGCAGAAATTAAGGGAGTTGGAAGCGAGCGAAGTCCTGAAAGAGCTCGACACACTGCATAAGGAAGGCGTTGAATTTATTGAAGCTGATGATTTATCTGGCGCGATCAGGGGAAAACACAATATTTATTCCCATATCGAGACAATGGTGAAAGGCGCGGAAAAATCCGTGACCATCGCGACCACGGAAAAAGGGCTTGTAAGAAAAGTCGAGGCGTTGAAACCTCTGTTCCAGAAACTTGCGAAGAAAGGAGTGAAGATCAGGATCGCCGCTCCATTGACAAAAGAATCTGAGAACGTGGTGAAGGAATTGAAGAATGTTGCGGAAGTGCGGCATACGCCGGATCTAAAGGCGAGATTCTGCATTGTGGATGGAAAGTCGCTGTTGTTCATGCTGATGCATGACGAAGAGGTGCACCCAAGCTACGATCTTGGGGTGTGGGTGAATACGCCATTTTTCGCAGGCGCGTTGGAAAACATGTTTGAAAGCAGCTGGAAGAACGGAAAATAAATTCTTCCTTTTTTCTTTTTCTTTATTCCGGGGCGGAGAAAATTCTAATAAATTAAATCATCTTCTTAGACAGTCAATGTCTTGTAGTTCAGCATTATTTTGAAAAGCTTTAAATAGCAACAAGATCAAAAAAGAAAGCATGGAAAAGGGCGTGATACTAATAGCTGGAATTAGTCTTTTTTTAATGCTTTTATTTCTCGTTGGAGTTGGTCCAGTCATTACAGGAAACGTCATTAAAAATCCAAGTGAGGTTTCATTAGCAGATTTCCCCTATCCATTCATAAAAAATAACGCGTACAATCAGCTGACGATCGTTGTTCCAGAAAATCCATCAAAAGAAGAAGCGCAGGCAGCGCTGGCAATTGCGGATATAGTGCGCCAGTCACGGGATTTTAATCCTCCAATTCTATCTGTAAAGAAAGATACGCATAAGGGAAATCGTATTCTTGTTGGAATGCCTTGTAAAAATCCAGAGATGCAGAAAAAACTAGGAACTAATGCGTGCGATGTAAATCTGCCGGAAGCGAAAGGAATGCTAAGCTTAACCCATGAAAAATATGGCCTTACGCTCATTGTAACAGGAAGTGATGCGAGAGGATTGCAAAACGCTGCAGCAGTGCTGGCAAACGCGGACTTCTATCCATTAGCTGGAGAAAAGATACTTGTTGAAGGTTCTGGAAAAGCATTAAGTCTGTCTATCGAGGAATAATTCCTTTTTCTTTTTGATAGATATAAATCCTGTGATGTAATGCTTCTTGAGAATATGCTTCTTTCAGGGCATCTGGATGGAACAATGTCGCGCCAAAGCAATCTTGAATTGCTGCCTGCATCGCGTCAATCTGCTGTCGTTGGAGAAAAACAGCGCCTTTTCTTCTATAGCGGTCTGCGAGTGTCCGATAGCCCTCGCTAACGCGTTCATAAAATGCGAAGTCCCTTCCTTTTTCAAAAAAATAATCTTTATTCTTGCTTTTTGCGTGCTCCATTGCTTCTGCTGGGTCGCGGTCAAGAATGAAGGTAATATCAGGCCAGCGATGATCCATAAGTAATTCAGCCTGCCCCATAAGCAGGCGTAAATCTTCAGAACTGCCGCCGAGATTTCCATAACCCTGGTATGCGATGCGCGAAAATGTGTAGCCTGGCACAAGGGCAGTTTTCCCCTGTTCCATTGATGGCTGGATTTTTTCAGTATATGCCTGGCGTTGTACTGCTTCAAAAAGACTGATTTCAGAAAGGGGATCAAGTTGGAGTAAGCTGTCTTTGTCTGTATCAAGAAGAAGTGCGCGCATGCGCCTTCCTAGCCGTGTATCGCTGAATGGCCGGACAATGGTGCTGGAAATATTTTTTTTATCAAAATAGTCTTTGCAGAGTTTGCTTTGCGTTGTTTTTCCAGAGCCTTCAACGCCTTCAAAAACAACCAGATACGCTCGATCCATAATCTAAAAAAGAAAAACATCGAAAATGAAATAAATTATCCGTTAGATAGACAAAAA
>JACRKJ010000011.1 GCA_016219825.1 Candidatus Woesearchaeota archaeon
AAACGGAAGTACGGATCAGTATTACGCTGCAGAAGCTATGCAACCCAACAAACAGAACTCATCAGCAAGCTCATCACCTACAATCTTGACCGAACGGTCAACTATCTTAGCTTGCTTATCATCAAGGGTTGCACCAGAGCCTAGAAGCGAAAGATATATAAAGTTCATGTAACACGCAGTAGTATTCTGGGGTGTAGGTTATTCATGAGCGAACTACAATTATTGAAGACTGGTACAACTACATTAGGGATTGTTTGTAAAGACGGCGTTATTCTTGCCGCAGATAAAAAAGTCACATTAGGCGGACAAATCGTCTCAAGCAAGAAATTCGAAAAAGTTGTCGTCTTAAATGAGGATATGGCGATTACCTTCGCGGGGTTGGTGTCAGATGTCCAATTATTAACAAAATTAATCAAAGCGCAGATTAAATTAGATGAATTACGAAAAGGAAAGAAAATCAAGATCAAGGAAGCTGCGAATATTTTAGGAAATTTAGTATACCAAAACGTCAGAAAGATGAGCATGGTGCAGGGCATTACAGGATTTTTATTTGCTGGCAGGGATCAGGAAGGCATTCAATTATACCAATTAGGCGTTGATGGTTCTTTGGGAAAATATGATGATTATACAACTGACGGTTCTGGTATGATGTTCGCGACAGGTGTCTTGGAAGCAGGCTGGAAATCAGATGTGACTGTGGAAGAAGGGATAAAATTAGCGATCAAAGCAGTGTCCGCAGCGATGGAACGGGATACAGGTTCTGGCGGTGGTATTGATGTAGTCGCGGTGACGAAGGATGGTGCGAAGAAAGTCTTTGCGAAACAGCTGGAAACGCGTCTAGCATAATTTCCTTTCTTGTTCTTACATTCCTATGGCGAAAATATTAGATGAAGTGATGAAGCTCTTGCCTGAAAAGGCAGGCGTTACAGATGCAGTGTTCGAAGGGGCGAATATTGTGCTCTATACAAAGAACATGGACTTTTTCTTAGATAATCAAGGCGCTATTAAAACCGTTGTTGATGCGATTAAAAAACGGGTGGAATTGCGGGCGGATCCGGAAGAAACTGTAGATCCAGAAAAATCAAAAAAAATCATTGAAAAAATACTGCCAGAAGATGTAGGAAATACAAATATTATCTTCGATCCGCAGCGTTCTCGTGTTATTATTGAGGCTGAAAAACCAGGGTTAGTGATTGGAAAAGGCGGGGAACTCTTAAAAGATATTAAGAAACAAACACATTGGGTTCCTGTGGTAAGAAGAATCCCAGCGATTCGAAGTCCGTTGATTGAAAATATCAGAAATGTCTTATATGAAAACAGTGATTACAGAAGAAAATTCCTGCATAAAGTGGGAAAAAGAATTTACGAAGGCTGGACACAAAGCCGGAGGGAAGGCTGGATTAGGATTACAACATTGGGCGCTGGAAGGGAATTAGGAAGAAGTTGTTTCTTATTGCAGACGCAGGAGAGCAGGGTTATGCTGGATTGCGGGTTAAACGTGGCTGCGCAGGGGACAGAAAATATGTTTCCGTATTTAGACGCCCCAGAGTTTAATATTCAAACATTGGACGCGGTGATTATCAGCCACGCGCATTTGGATCATGTCGGTACATTGGCGTATTTATTCAAGATGGGCTATCGTGGTCCAGTCTATATGACAGCCCCAACACGGGATGTTGGTGCGTTATTATCCTTGGATTATATCAGCTTGTCGCAGAAAGATGGTGATGAGAGCATTTATTCTGCGGCAGATGTCAAGGAAATGGTCAAGCATACAATTTGCTTGGATTACGAGGAAGTGACAGACATTACTCCTGATATTCGCTTGACATTCTACAATGCAGGCCATAATTTAGGAAGTTCTCTTTGTCATTTGCACATTGGGAATGGGTTGCATAATTTTGTCTATTCATTAGATTGGCAAACTCTTCTTGTTCTAGTTGATGAAAATGAAAATACCCACATTAAACCGATCGGGGAGATAATTGATCAGCAATTTGATAAAAATCCACAATGGAAGGTAAGCAATGGGAATACGGAAGAAGTTCTCAATGTAAAAGGGTGGAAGTCATTTGTCTTTAACCCAAAAACCCTAAAAACAGAATTAAAACCAATTACAAGTTTTGTGCGTCATCCCATTCATGAAAAAATGTATGAAGTAAAAACAAATAGTGGAAGAAAGCTTACGGTCACTGCATCACACAGTCTTTTTACGGCAAAAGACGGACAAGTAAGGGCAGTTAAAACAAGCGAGCTCCAGGAAGGAGACATTCTTTTAGGAACAAAACAATTGCCTCAGTCAGATACTGAACCAATTATCGATCTTTTTGAATATAAAGATCGTATGCGTATCGCAGTAAAAGATGAAAAACAGCTCGCTGAAATTCTAAATACGCTTGATTTTACAAAAATACCAAAGAAAGAACGAGAAGAAGTGCAGGTTTGGGCAAAAGAACACTATAGCGAAGGGATGTATAAAATATACATTGCGAAAAAACACCATGTGCATCCAAGAAGAATAACAAGGGCATTTAAAACCTTAGAAATAGAAGATCATCCAAGGGTTGGCCAGGCATTTCCAGACAAACTAAAAATAACACCTAATTTTGCCAGATTCTTAGGATATTATATTGCAGAGGGTTGGCCAAGAACAAAAGACCAACTGGTAGAAGTAAGTAATACAAATATTGAAATCCTTGAAGACTGTGCTGATATTATCAAACAAGAATTTGGAATCGAAGCTGATATAAGGGTTAAAGATGGAGCAGTGCTTTTTGCTTCAAAACAATTAAAGACGCTGCTTTCTGACGTATTACTTTGCGGGAAGGATGCATATGAAAAACGAATTCCGAATGAACTCTTACATGCAAATAAAGAAGTGCTTTCAAATTTTTTATATGGATATTTCTCTGGGGATGGGGGGATACGACAACGTGCAAGTTCAAGGGAAATTATGTTTGGATCAAAAAGTCAGGAACTTATTCAAGGTATTTGTTTTATGCTTTTGCATTTTAGTATTGTTCCGACATTAGAATATAATAAATATAGCCAGATGTATTACGGGCACTTATATAATGCTGAAAAACTAGCACAATTCCTGAGAGAAATCGGAATAAATAATCAACAAACACCGATGTTGGAAAATGCAGTCCAGAACAGAAAATGGTTCAAGGGTAGCTTTGATCTTCGCATGCCCTTAATAACTCTTTCGAAGAGAGGGCAAGCAAGTTTATCTGTAACACCTTGGATGAACGCAAAATCATGCAGCATAATAAAATTAAAAGAGCAAGATATTGAAGAAAAAGATTTCTTACTTTTAGATTCTGATTTCCTTTTCGATACAGTCAAAACCATAAAAGAAGTAACAGCGACAAAAAGATATGTCTACGACTTGAGGGTAGATGGATATGAAAATTTTTTAGCTGGGGAAGGTTTCTTATTCGCACATAATTCAGGCGATTTTAATTATGAGACAAGCAATTTATTGGCGTCAGCGAATATTCGTTTTCCACGATTAGAAAGTGTCATGATGGAAAGCACTTATGGCGGAAGAAATGATATTGGCATCTCCAGGCAGGAAAGCGAGGATTTGTTGGTAAAAGTCATTAAAGAAACTGCGGACAAAGAAGGAAAAGTGCTGATGCCTGTCTTGGGTGTTGGACGAAGCCAGGAGATAATGATTGTCTTAGAGAGGGCGATGCGTGAAGGAAAAATCCCAAAAATGCCGATTTATTTGCAGGGAATGTTATGGGATGTCACAGCGATCCATACAGCATACCCGGATTTTTTCAATTCTAAGATTAAGCAGGCGGTATTTGTCAGGGATGAAAATCCATTCTTAAGCGACGTCTTTAAACGCGTCGTTTCGCAGAAAGAGATGCAGGAAGTTGTTGAAGCGAAAGGCCCGTTTATTGTGATGGCTACCTCCGGTATGTTGACAGGCGGCGCTTCGTTAAGTTATTTCAAGCATTTTGCGGAGCAGGAAAAGAATGCGTTGGTCTTAACCTGTTATCAAGGTGTTGGTTCATTAGGAAGACGATTAGAGGAAGGAGAGCGGGAGATTAATTTTACAGAGGGTGGAAGCAAAAAACAGGACATTGTTCAGGTGAAATTAAAAATTCATTCTATTAAGGGATTTTCAGGCCACTCCAACTTTAAGCAGTTGACAAACTGGATTGACAGGTTAGAGCCGCACCCAAAAAAAGTAATTATCGTGCATGGGGAATATTCAAAAGCGCTGGAATTCGCAAGTTCATTGTATCAAATATTTAGGATCGAGACTGTTGCGCCGAAGAATCTAGAGAGCGTTAGGTTGCGGTAATTAAATCTTTCTAGTCCAAATATTCATCCAGATCTTCCAAGCTGGGATCATCATCGGTTTTCATAACAGTAGTAAGGGATTAATTTTTATAAACATTGCTCTGATTCTTCCGTAAGCCTTCTGGTTTAAATTAGAATTTCATATAAGGAGCGCGGAAACGTAGTTTCCACGATAGTTTCATTTTATAGATAAACTAAGGGTTTGACATAAATCTTATTGCATCCAATTCAAGAACCATTATTTCAAGTGGAATTGATCCAGTAGTTCCATTTAATTTCTGTAGAGGAACCCAGGATTTATCTTTCCATTGTTCAGTTATTTTTAAATATAATCTTTTATTTTCATACCGGTAAAAAGAGCCTTTCACGAAACATTTTTCACCTTTTTGAGAATAATACGCCAGATACAGTTCTTTACCCCTTGAGAAACTTGAAAGCTGTCTATGCTGCGCTTCTCTCCCTCTTTCTTCAATATACTGCAATATATTCCCATTAACAACTGGATTTTCACTCATTTAGTTATTTGACAAAAGTCTAGTTTATAAAATTACCTTCTAGATGGATTATATTTTTCCATAAATATATTCACAACGATTTTTATAAGTTAACTTAATAAATCCATAATTGTTCAAAAAATCATCTTGCGGGGGTGGCAGAGTGGCCAAATGCGCTACCTTGAGGATTTTTATCAAATGGGTAGTGGTTTAGTACCTACGAGGGTTCGAATCCCTTCTCCCGCACTTTTTATTTTTTTGACTACTTCTTTTATCTTTACGCTCTCAAAGTTTTGACTCTATTCTCTTTAAAGAAACAGCGTTCGTAGCCACAATAATAGAAGAAACAGACATCAATAAAGCAGCTATCTCTGGTCTTAGTGAGATGCCGAATGATGTGTAAAAAACTCCAGCAGCAACAGGGATCGCCAGCACGTTATAAATCGCCGCCCAGAACAGGTTTTGTTTCATCTTTCTTACAGTCGCTTTACTGAGGACAATCGCCTTGACAATGTCGTAAGGGTCAGATTTCATAAGAACAATACTCCCGGTTTCAATCGCAACGTCAGTCCCGGCGCCTATCGCGATCCCAATGTCTGACTGGGCGAGCGCGTGAGCATCATTAATGCCATCCCCCACCATCGCAACAAACTTTTTTTCATCCTGTAATTTCTTAACATAGTCCGCCTTATCCTCCGGCAGGACTTCCGCGAATATTCTTTTAACGCCTACTTCTTTCCCAACTGCTTCCGCGACAAGCTTATTGTCTCCAGTAATCATCGCGGTTTCAATCCCCTGCTTGTTCAATTCTTCCACCGCTTTTTTTGCATTTTGTTTTATTGTGTCCGCTACAGCAATAACGCCTGCACATTTCCCATTGATCGATACAAGGCTTATTGTTTTGCCTTCACCAGCCAATCTATTGAGAACTTCCTTTTGGGCAGTTGTATCAACCTTATTCTCATTCAATAACTTTTCCTTTCCGACGAAAACAGATTGTAATCTTATTTTCGCTTTTAGCCCATGCCCAGCAACTGATACAAAATTAGCAACAGGGAGCAATCTCAATTTTTTACGATTCGCTTTTTCTAAAATCGCCTTCGCTATTGGATGATTTGAGTTTGACTCAATGCTTGCCGTATACGCTAAAACATCTTTTTCAGAGAAACCATTGAACGCCACAATATCAGTAACTTTTGGTTTTCCTTCTGTTAATGTCCCTGTTTTATCCAAAACAATAGCATTAATTCTTGACGCATTCTCTAACGTAGCCGCGTCTTTAATAAGGATATTCTTTTTAGCCCCTATTCCAGTGCCAACAGCAACAGCAGTAGGGGTAGCCAAACCAAGCGCATCAGGACAAGCGATGACTACCGCGGAAATTGCGAAGGTCAGTGCTGTAAGAAGCGTCGCGCCCGCAAAGAGATACCATCCAATGAATGTCGCGACTCCAGAAGTTATAGCGAGAACAACAAGCCACGCAGCAGCCTTGTCAGCGATTCTCTGCCCTGGAGCTTTCGAATTTTGCGCAGTTTCAACAAGTTTTATGATATGCGCCAGAACAGTTTCGTTTCCAACCTGCGTTGCCTTAAACTGGACTGTCCCCGTTTGATTGACAGACCCCCCAATTACCTTCTCATGCAGCGATTTTAAGACTGGAATTGACTCTCCTGTAACTAGAGATTCATCAACCGCACTTTCTCCTTTTATTACAATACCATCAACAGGAACTTTGTCTCCTGGACGCAAGACAACAATATCCCCCTTAACTATCTCAGAACTGTTAATTACGATCTCCTTCCCATTTCGTATTACCCTTGATTTTGGGGGAATTAAATCGAATAACGCCCTTAACGCATCAGACGTTCCTCTTCTTGATTTCATTTCCATCCAATGTCCAAATAAAACAAACGTAACCAGCAACGCAGACGCCTCATAAAATGTTTCGTTTGACCCAATAAGCGTCAATAAAACACTAAAAACATACGCCGCCAAAACTCCAGTCGCGATCAGCACGCTCATATTCAGTTTCTTTGCTTTTAGCGAATAATAGGTTCCTGTAATAAAGATTGAGCCTGCCCAAAACACAACTGGCGTTGTGAGGACGAGCAAAATCCAATTTATAGGAAGAAATCCAGGAATGGGCATTTTTAGTATATTTATACCGACTGGAGAAAGGACAAAAATTGGGATTGATAAGAGCAGAGAGATAAAAAATCTTTTTTTCATGTCTTTTTCCATTTGTTTCGCTATGTGTGGATCAGACATCGCCGCTTCATGATTCTGGTGGCTCATTTTTGACATGTCATGGTCTTTGTGATCTATGCTGATTTTTTTTGGAATCAACTCCATGCCGCACGCAGGACACCTGCCTTGAGTCTTATTTCTTATTTCAGGGTGCATTGGACAAGTATAGATTATCTCAAAATCAGCAGGTTCTTTATGGTCCGCCGCGTTATTTTTAGAGTTAGAACTATTATGATCGTGCTTATGATTTGAATCGAGATGATTTTTCATTTTTAATGGAACATTAAACCGAGTGAGCTCAACAATAAAACAATGATTATTACTGCGACGAATACAATCTTCCAGGATATTTTCTTCTTTTCTTCCTGATTTTCACGTAAAGAAGAGTCACTTTGACAGCAGTTCACTTTGCACCCCCTTTATGTTCGGTATGGCTGTGATCTGAATGTCCTCTCATCATCCAGAGGTGTAATCCAATCATGAAGGCGATTGAAATTCCAACTGCTAAATTTTTAGACAAACCAAGAAGTGGAAGTGCAAATAATAATACGAACGCCCCTCCGCACGCGAGAAGCATCATCCACATATGATTTGTATGATTATGTCCCATTGTCTTATTTCCACTTATTGGTTTTTATTATTTATTTTAAATATTGTATGAAGCCAACACGTAGCTATAAAACTTTCAATAAGCGCAATGACCCCAATAATCAAAACAATCCAATTCAGCCATCTAATATTAAACTGCGGCTGCCATGGCCCCAACAGCCAAAAAGCCAAGGTGAACCTTAAAACCCGATCTGTTATTCCTAAATTCTGTTTCATGTTTATTCTACCTCTTTTTTTGTCAAACTATTATAAATCACTGCAAATAACCAGCCACTTATGAAAGACAGTAGATTTATTTCTATAAAACCAACTATTGTTCTTATAAATGAAACTGGAGTTGAACTAATCTTTGTTATGTCTATTCCATGGAACATCGCACTAAAAATTTCAAGCGTCACACCCGGAGCCGCAACAATTGCAATTACGCATAAAGCATAAATTATAGAAGAAACAATTGCAAGCGCTGCCCCTGTCTTTTTTGCATTTATTTTTTCAGTCATTTTTCACCTCATCCCTAATTTTTATAATGTATTTATTTGACATGTTTCTCTACATTTATTTTATGAAGAATATGAACGCAATATTCAGACATATGATCATCAATCAAACCCATAAGCGGCTCTATCGTCTTCTCGTTGAGAGAATAATTCCTAAAGTTCTTGACATTTTTAACTTTAACAAACCCGCACCTCTTTAGTCTAGCAAGATCATGGGACACTGCCGGCTGCGGAAGTTTTAACGCCGCAGCAATTTCAGAAACGCTCTTTTCCCCTTTCCTAAGCAGATTAATAATTTTTAACCTTGATTCAGAGATTAATGTTCCAAAGAAGATCTTATATGCCCCATAAATCTCTTCTTTATATACCTGATGTAATATGTTTTTATTTAACATATGTTAATACAATGCATATACTATTTAAACTTTTCTATATCCAAAAATTCAACCGTATCAAATCAAACTACCTATTTTCCCAATTTTATATTTTTAGATAAGAAACTTGATATCCACAATCTGCCTAAACATTAAGGAATAAATCAATGAAAGAATAAAGCTTAATTTTTGCTTAATCTAATTCTATAGACGCAAAAAACAGCCAAGCCGAAATCCTTATAAAGCATCATAAAATTCCGTTTGTATGCCCAAACCAACAGGACCATCAAGCATTCCCTCTCAGCAGCTTATCCTCTCTTTAAAGAAATTAGCAGTTAAGGAAGAATCTCCTCTTTGGAAACGAGTCGCTGATGAACTTTCCAATTCCTCGAGAAAACGAAGAGAAGTTAATTTAGACAGATTACAAAAATACACCCAAGCAAATGAAACAGTTGTAGTTCCTGGTAAGGTATTAGGGCAAGGCCATTTTGACAAGAAAATTACTGTCGCCGCTTTTAAATTTTCAGAACCTGCTAAGAATGTTATTAATAAAACAGGAAGAGCTATTACACTTACAGAATTAATGCAGAAAAATCCCACAGGAAAAGGAGTTAAAATTCTTGGTTAACATGATCATTGACGGAACCCATTCAGTTGTAGGACGCGTCGCTTCATTCGCAGCGAAAAAAGCTTTATTGGGGGAGAACGTTGTTGTTGTCAATTGTGAGAAAATGATTTTAACTGGCACAAGGGCGATGGTTCTTGCCAGATTCAGAGAGAAAGAAGAACGCGGGCATCCGTATCACGGCCCTTTTATCTCTAAAATGCCTGACAGAGTTGTACGAAGAACGATCCGAGGCATGCTCCCTCATAGAGCGGGACGGGGAAAGGACGCATATGAGCAGATCATGTGCTACTTGGGTGTTCCTGAACAGTTTAAAAACGAGAAATCTATAAAAGTTGAAAACGCGGACATTAAAAGATTAAAAACAAAATATTTTGTCACGCTTCAAGAACTCGCCCAGGCATACGGGAAACATATTCAATGACTGACGCTCCAACTCCAGAAAAAACAGCAGAAGTTGCAGTCCCAGCTGCCCCTGAAAAAACAAAAAAAACTGCGAAAGCGAAGTCAAAGAAACTTATTCAAACTTCTGGGAAAAGAAAACGCGCTATTGCGCGAGCTGTGCTGCATCCTGGAAAGGGAATTGTCCGCATTAACCATCAACGTTTAGAAACTATTACTCCACAACTCGCAAAAGACCGTTTAATGGAGCCATTATTGCTAGCTGAAGACGCTGCTGGTAAAGTAGATATTCATGTGCATGTTGCTGGCGGTGGATGGCAGGGACAAACAGAAGCTGCACGCTTAGCTATTGCGAGAGCTCTGGCGCAATTTGACAAAAAATTAAAAAAAATATTCTTGGAATATGACCGCCAGTTGCTTGTTGCAGACATTCGAAGCAAGGAAACCCGTAAGCCAAATGATTCGAAAGCACGTGCGGCTCGCCAAAAATCTTACAGATAGCTGATGCCCGTTATTTTGTTATTATAAGCCTTATTATTTCATTTTATAGAACAGCACATCAAAAAATAATCTTATAACCGGAAACTTTTCGGAAACTTCTAAGAAGAGCTTTTTAATCTCGAAAACATCTTAAGTTATGGAAAAAGAGTACTTTGATCTAAAAGAATTTCTTCCAGATCTTATTATTACAAGCTCTGGAAAACAATGTAAATTAAACGCAGGAGCAGATAAACTTTATATTTCCCTAGCTTATCAAACAGAACAATTTAACAACGCTAAAGGAGAATTTAGTTTCACTATCCCGCGATTTATTTCAAAGAATCAAGAAACTTTTGAAGTACTTGGACTTTTACAAGGAGAAATGGGAAAGACTCACAATGGTTGTCTTGTTTTTGCTAATTCTGAACCAAAGATTATTAATAAGGTATTAAAATGGTTCGAAAGAGAATTAGAGATTAAAAGAGTTCATTGGAAATGGTATCTCAACTAAATCTCCAAGAACCGACAGATACAATTTATCGTAAACGAATCGAGGATAAAATTATTTTTTATTGGACAAACAAAACGCCCCTTAAATTACAACAAAGCCATCCCAAATTAGTCACTTACATCAAAAACACAGAACATCTTACCTTACAGGAATTTTATTACGGATGTGCCATGATCGAGTTTAAAAATAATCTGTTTAGCGAAATTTTTAAAAATTTTTTAAAGTTGATTACTTATTCTCTCCCTCTTATATCTCAACATGAGATTATTCCATTTATGAGAGGAATCTTGGCAGCAGAGGGCACTATTGCTCACCACCCTTCCACAAAACATTATGGAGTACATATTAGTGCCATCCAAGAAACAGAAAGGATAATCTATCGAGAAGCTTTAGCGAAGATAGGGATTTCAGCTAAAATCTATTTAAACTATAAAGAGATCTTGATCTCACAAAGATCGAACTTAGTTCAGCTTCTCAATCAACGTTTAATGACGCTTCATCCGCGCAAATATAACAAATTTCTTTATATGATGCAGCAGTATCCCTCCATTTCCGAAGAAACCACTTATTTTAGGAATGAAAAAAGAGTTTGGAATAAGATTTCTGATGAAAAGATTAAACAGATTTTAGCACTTTACCAAAGTGGAATTATTAAAACCAAAGAAATTGCAGAAAAACTACAGATAAGTCAAATTAAGGTACAAAGAGTTTTAAGACAATATAATCTAGGTAAAAGGGTTGTTAAAGTAAGTGAAGACAAAAGGAAAGAAATCACCCAATTCTGCATAGATCATCCTAAACTTACTCAGAAAGATATTGCAAAACACTTTAATGTCAGTCAGATCGCTGTAAGCAGAGCTTTGAGAAAATATCAACTTAATTTGCAATAATCTTCCAGCTTTCTCCACCATTCTCATAATGTATCTCCCTGAAACGAGGATCACCCTCTTTAATACTTGTAATCGGATGGATCAGCCCATAATAACCATCAGCACTAGGATTTCTCAACTTTTCAAGCTCACATGGAACTTCTCCCCTTTCTCAACACGATACGTAAAATCCATTCCCCCACCACCCCCAGAACTTAAAACAAATACAGAATGATTAACTGTGAAAGTGTTAATAGCCTTAGGCGGAGAGGAACAAGCTGTAAGTAAAAATAAAGAACAAATAATGAATATTACTCTTTTCATAAGGCTTCATTTTAAATGAACTATAAAAGCCTTGCTATCTAAAATTCTAATCTGTTTTTTTTCAATCTGTTCATAAATATTCTCAATACAATCTCACAGTCACCGTAGAGAAACCGTTGGCACGGAGAAAAACTAAGCTGAAAGAAGATCCAACATTTTTAATTTTCTTTTTACTTTTTTTGGATTTAATAAAAAGATAGGCACACTACGTGTGCTCGTGCTCAAACGCCGCACAGGCTTCTACGAATACAAAGGGAAAATGCAGAAACCGTAGGTTTGCTGCGTCGTAGGCAATTATTCATGACTTTTAGAGTTTATAGAATGCCTTTTATTTTTCCAAAATAATAAACAGCACTCTTTTCATTGATCCATACTTCAAACTCTGATAAATCTTGTTGTAAAAAAGGACTCAATAATTTTTCTTTCGAAACATCAGTCCCTGTTGTCAGCAAATTAAAAGAAGGAAGCACGAGTAATGTTTTCCCACGATATTTTCCTTTTAAAAAACACTTATATTTTTCTCGTTTCGCGCCCTCATGCAGCGTAATCGCTGGGTGTTCGTGGCCAATAATTATAATCTTGCTTTTTTGAAAATCTTCAGATTCTGGAACATGGTCCCCATGACAGATAAAAATAGTATCATATTTGACATACGGGACAACTTCAACATTTCTTTTTCGCGCGATTGGGCCTAAAACAGGATCATGGTTTCCTTTTATTAAGAGAATCTTTTCTGCGTGTTTTGCGAATAAGTCCAGTAATTGTAAAATATGCCTCCACTCTGTCTCGCTAATGACCCCAAATTCATGTTTTAGATCGCCAGTCACGATAATCGCGCTGTATTTTTTATTTTCTAAACTTGCCTCTACTCGTTTTACTATGTCTTGAAATTGGAATTGCGGGACTAAGACCCCTTGTTTTCTCAATGCCTGTTCATATCCCAGATGAAAATCTGAAAATATTAAGGCGTTTTCTTTTTTTAAGTATAAAGATAGGTCTTTAATTTCGATGCCTGGATGGATTTCCATTTGAATAAAGTTATACATAAGATTAAAAATTATTCGAATAACTAGTTAGCGACATAAATAGTGCATAAAGTTCTGCGTAAAAATATGTTCGTTCCAAAAACCTTCCAGAACGATTTGCATTGAATCAAGATTTATAAAATGCTGTGATTTTGTCACAGCATTTTTTGTTACTTTCCAGCATGT
>JACRKJ010000012.1 GCA_016219825.1 Candidatus Woesearchaeota archaeon
AACAGCGATCGATTGTTGATTGCAAAGCGTCAAGCTGCAACTACAAATGATCTTATGTTGTTGATCCCTGAAGATGCAAAAGCAGGCACTTATACTGTTAAGGTTGGCGTTTCCTTTGATCGAGGGCATGGTTTTACTGAAAAAACATTCCCCATCACTGTCAATGGAAAAACCGCCTCTAGCGGAACAGGCATGATCAATGTTGCAAATGCAGCTCAAAGCATCGTTGCTGGTCAAGGCGCTGTTTTTAAAGTTGGCGTCGCTAACCTAGGAACAGGAGCTCAAACCTTCACTCTTGATGTTCGAGATGTCAATGCTTGGGGAACAACTCGCGTTAATCCACAAACCTTACCTCTTGCTCAAAATGCAGCTGGAGAATTCAACTTGTATGTCAGCCCTGCTGAGTCTACAAGCGGAATAAAAGTCTTTACTGTTGCTGTGCGAGATGCACAAGGCAATGTTGTTGGTGAGAAAACACTTACTCTCGATGTTGCTTCATCTATAAATGGTGGAGACGCTGTTAAACAAGCTCTTCAAATTGGATTCATCGCATTACTTGCTATCTTGGTGCTTGTTGGCTTAGTCATCATCATCAAACGCTTGACTGCAGATGAACCTGAAGAACCTGTTCAAGGAAAAACTTATTACTAAGGGTTTTTTCCCCTTTTTTTATTTTTTTACTATTAGTAAAATAGGTGGATGCTTTGCATGTATGGATATCGAATTATTACCCTTCTTCTGATCAGCCTTCTGTTTATTCCATCACTCTCTGCTCTTGATTATTCTGTTTCCACTCAAACGTCTCAATTAAACCCCTTATGCCCCCGTGAGACTGGGGTTTTTGTTGATATTGTCCGAAATACAGGAACTGCTGAACAAGCTTTCGCTGTTGCATCTACAGGAAGCGCCGCAGCATGGTCTACTATAGTCCCTTCTGTATTTTCTTTATCCCCTGGCGAGTCCCGTGAAATCTCTACTTATATCACTCCACGTTCATCTGCTTCTGCTGGAAACTATTTATTGGATTTACTATTCAACTCTAATCAGTCTACTTCTCTTCAGCATGCTGTTCGTGTTAAAGACTGTTTTGCTTCACGTCTTTCCTCACTTGAAACTGAGAAACAGGTTTGTCCTGGACAAGTTTTAAGTTATGAAGCAACTTTATTCAATGCTGGAGAATATAGCGAAGATTTTCTTCTTCAGACTGAAGGAGACATACAACCTATGATTAGTCTCAGCGACGATATCGTTCATCTAGAAAAAGGACAAAGCAAAAAAGTTTATATCTATATTACAAGCCCAAAAGACTCTGGCGATTATGCTTTTAGTTTCATTACCACTGGGTCTTCTGGAAAAACAACCGCTACCCTGCCGTTTGTATTGCATATCGCCCATTGTTATGATTATATTACTTATGCTCGAAATGGAAACGCCTTCAACCTATGCGACGGTGATTTTTTACGCGTTCCTATAGCTGTTGAAAATAAGGGGACTGTCACTAACCTTTATCGTCTTCAACTCAACGCTCCTGCATGGATTCAATTAGAAAAAGACCGTTTGACGCTTTTACCGAGCGTTAAGGACACTGCTTCTCTTCTTGCGCATCCGCCTTATGGGACGCAAGGAGAATTTTCAGCTCCTCTTCTTGTTACTCCTGAACGCGGTATTTTAAAAGCAACTGTTCCTTTTGTGTTTACTGTGCGAAAATGCAGAAATGTCCAGCTTACCCTACCTCAAACGCAGGATACACTCTGCAGCGACAGTACGCCTCGAACATATAATGCCTTTATTAAAAATACCGGCGATGTTGCTGAAACATACGCTTTGACTATGCAATCTCCCTCTTGGGTGCAGTCTACTGACCCACTTTTTGTTTCCCTTCAGCCTGGACAAGAATCTCCATTCCACTTTCGCGCAGATCCTGAATTGAATATTGTTCCAGGTATTTATGCAGTTAATCTGTCTGTTAATGCAACTGACGCAAGCAGAGCAAGCGCTTCTGGCAAACAGACGTTCCTGCTTCGTGTTGTTGACGCAGTTTCTTGTTCCAAACCTGTTTTAGAAAGCAAGGAAAACAGCATACAAATCTCCTCTGACGCAAGCAAGACGATTGTATTCACTGCAAAAAATATCGGTGTTGAATCTGGTGATTATATCTTTTCTTTACAAGGAAATGCGACAAGTTTCTCCCGCATAACCCCTAACAGTATTTCACTTCTTCCTGAAAAAAACACTTCTGTGTATATATATCTCGCTCCTGGGCCACAAACCTCTGCTGGAACATATACGCTTTCTGCCCACATGCAGCTTCGCAACTCCACAATTTTATCTGAAAAAACATTTTTCGTTACTGTTCATGACGTGAGAGCTCCACGAGGATTTGTAACAAACTCTACTTCTGGATTGAGCAGATTCAATGGATGGATCTCTCGTTTGTTTACTCCCCTTCCTGAAAATCGTACTTTTGCTACACCAAAATCCCAGAACGCAACTCAAACCAGCTCTTTCAATTCTTTGCGTTCTGTTTTGCTCCCTCTAGAATCACTCGCCAATACACTCTACCCATTTCGTTATTACATTCTTGGGACGTTCGTTGTATTGCTCTTGTTCTTACTCTTTGTTCGTTTAGGATTGCAGGAATTGTTTATCTCCTCTCCTGAAGAAAGAAAAGAAGAAATTATTGAAACACCAAAAGAAAAGCCTAAACGGATAATTTCTAAACCTCCAAAACGAAAAGAACCCGCCCCTACAACCCCACCTCTTGAAGAAGAAAACATTTTACACTCTGAGAATATCGCGCAGGAAACTGAGAAATCGCCTGAAGAGAAAAAAGAATAATTA
Organism: Candidatus Woesearchaeota archaeon; assembly: GCA_016219825.1. Lineage (GTDB taxonomy): Archaea > Nanobdellota > Nanobdellia > SCGC-AAA011-G17 > GW2011-AR18 > JACRKJ01. The sequence goes on from JACRKJ010000012.1 coordinate 2,842, forward strand.
TACTTTCAAGCTTACTACTTTTGAGACTCCTTCCTGCATAGAAACACCGTAAATATACTCCGCTTCATTGATTAACGTGTCATTATGGGAGATAACGATATATTGGGCTTTCTTCGCGTATTTTTGGATTAGTTCTGAAAGCAACTGCGAATTCCTCTTGTCCAATGCCGCGTCAACTTCATCCAATAAATAAAATGGAGAGGGGGAGTATTCCTGGATAGCAAAAATAAACGCCAATGTCGCCATTGTCTTTTCCCCGCCTGAAAGACTTTTCATTTCCAAGAACTTATTTCCTATCAACCTTACTTGAATATTCATCCCGCCATTAAATGGATTTTCCTGATCCTCCAACTCTACGTGCGCCTCTCCCTTATTGCTTAACTCTGAGAAAATCTCCTTAAACCTTTTCACGACATGATCATATGTCCTCATGAATATCTCTTTTTTCTGCGTTTCAATCTCATTTAAGACTGCCAGAACATCCCCTTTTTCCTGTTTTAATTTACTTGTTTTGTCCTCTAACTTCTTATATTCCTCCTCAATCTGCTGATAGACTTCCAACGCCCTCCAATTGACATTCCCTATTACCTGGAGCTCTTTTTCATTCTGGGCTATTTTTACCTTCAACTCGTCGAATGAGACCCCTCTCCTGATCTTCGCATTTGGGTATTTATTGAACTCATTCTGCGCAGTCTCCACTTCAGCGGCGATCTTCGCCCTGTCCACCGCGATATTATTTAACCGCTGCTCCAACCCAGTTTTCTTCTCTTCTTCCCGCGCTGACTGCATTTCTTTTTGCTGCACTTTCTCGTTCAGTTTATTTCTTTTTAACGCCAGCTCCCTGAAATTGTTAAAGAACTTCTTCTCTTCCTGCTCTTTCGCCTGAAGCTCCTGCTCTCTTTTTTTAGTTACTTCCTTTAATTCCTGGGATTCTTTTAAAAATGCCTCTGACTCCTTGTTGAGATCTTTTAAGATCTTCTCCATTCGTTCCTGCTCTGGAAGCAGGACACTCTGGATTTGGGCTTCCGCGCTCTTGATGTTTGTAATCGCTTCTGTCATCACTTCTTTCAATTTTGACTGCTGCTCTTCGAACACAGCCAACTGCGCGTTCATACCGCTTTTCCTGGCGTTTTCCTTGAACTTTTGTTTTTGCTCTTTTAAGGCTTCTATTTCCCTCTCCCGCTTTTCCATCTCTTCCTGCAGCGCAGAAAACTCTTTTTCTATCTTTTTATTCTCTTCACTTAATGATTGTTTTTCCCGTTCCAAGCCATCCACATCAATCCCATCTAGGTTCAATGTTCTCTCTAATTTGACGATTTCCCCCTCTTCCGCTGCTTTTTCCTGGCGCAACGTTGTGATGCTTACCTCCAATCCAATCCTTTTCTGCTCTAGATGAGAGATCAACGTTTGCAATTCTTCCCGCTCCTGCTCCGCTTTCTCTAAATGCTCTTCTACTTCCTTTTCCTTAAATCCAATTCCCTGGCGCTGGGTTCTTGAACCGCCGATCATCGCTCCAGAAGGCTCTACCAGATCCCCCTCCAATGTAACCATTCGCGCCCTTCCGACGCCAATTCTCCGCACATTGTTTAAATCATCCACAATGACTGTTGATCCTACTGTGTAAAGAAACACGCTTTTGAATTCAGGCGTATATTTTACCAAATCCAACGCCAGGCCATGCACCGCTTTATCTTTTAAAACAGTTTTTACTTCCTCTTCCACAACCCTTGTTTTTAGTTTATTCAATGGGAGGAATGTCGCCACGCCCGCTTTCTGCTCTTTCAAATATTCAATACACTTCTGCGCTGTCACTTCTGTGTCAACAACAACGCTTCGCAGTCTGGAGCCTGCAGCTACTTCCAGCGCCGCAGCGTATTTATTCTCTACCTGGCCTAATTCAGCCACAGTCCCATAAATCCCATTCATCTTTTTCTTTAACTCTAAAATTTTCTGGACAGCGTGATCTGCCGCAGCCCTTTCTAAGATACCTACTCTTCTTCCCTGCAACTTCGCGGCGTTTTCATGCGCGAACGCGTAATTTTGGCGCGCTTTCGCCAATTGAGCAGCCAACGCGCTCTCCTCGTTGAGAACTTTTGTTAATTTTCCCAGAACATCCTTGAACTTTACCTTTCTTTCTTTCAATGATTCTATCTCTTTTGATCTTCCAGTCCCCTTTATCGCAGACAACCGCTCTTCTACGCCCTTTAGCTGGAATTCCAACTGATCCTTTCTTCTTATTCGTTCCTGCTTGATCGTTGTTTTCTCTAAACGCAGTTGTTCTTCCCGCTCTAACTTTTTTTCTAGAACGTCTAATGAACTTTC
>JACRKJ010000013.1 GCA_016219825.1 Candidatus Woesearchaeota archaeon
AGGAGCCAATGCGGAAATGATCAGGAAATATATTCGGAATCAAGGAAGGAAAGAGGATCAGCTCACGCTCGTCGACTTTCCCGCGGCGTAATGCCCCACAGCTCTGCTGTGATTGGGATAGCCGCGGAATGCCAATTTACTGTTCTCCGCACTCAGTCGCCCACGGGCTTTCCGATTTGTATTTTTTCGATACTCGAACCTATACCTTCTTCCAGCGTTTATTTAATATAGTCTCTTTCTTTCTTGTTGTTATGGATGTACTTGAGTATTATCAACGGAAAGATGTACAAGCGCAATTACTGAAGATCGCGAAAGAACGAGAATGCCAGGCATGGTTTAAAGACATCCGCGGAAAACGGCCAGACGCTGTGCATTATATGGGGGATGTGCATGATTTAGTGAAGCAAGGTATGAGTTCGTTTCATATTTCTGAAGAACGATGGAATGATCCTTTACTATTAAAGCCTGGAATGCTGCGAAAAGATCTAGACAGAGTACGATTAGGGTGGGATTGCATTATTGATTTGGATTCAAAACATTTACCCTATAGTTTTGTGACTGCTAAATTTTTATTGGAAGCATTACGTTTTCATGACGTTAAACATGTTTCTCTGAAATTTTCAGGTAATCACGGATTTCATATTGGTATTCCTTTTGAAGCATTTCCTGTCGCTGTGAATGGAATTGCATTGAAAGATTATTTTCCTGACGGAATGCGCATTATCGCGGAATATTTAAAAGAACTTATGCGGGAACATATCAGCAAAGAATTTTTGGATACACAACAACTTTCTACCATTGCGAAGAATTTGGGAAAGACGAAAGAAGAGTTGTTCTCAGAGAAAAAATTTGATCCATACGCTGTTGTGGGGATTGACAGCGTGTTTATCTCCAGCAGACATTTATTCCGGGCGCCGTACAGCATTAATGAAAAATCTGGTTTGGTAAGCATCCCGTTAAAAGATTTAGATTCCTTTCATTTAGACGACGCGAAAATTGAAAATGTAAAAGTTAACCTTCCTTTTTTAGACCGAGAGGATGTTGTTCCAGGAGAAGCAACTCAATTATTAGTGCAAGCTTTTGACTGGGCGCAACGGCATATGCAGAAAAAAGAAGAGAGGAAAACTCATTTACCCACTTTTTCTCTGCCACAAAACGCTATTAGCGCTGAGCATTTTCCTTCCTGCGTCCAGAAATTATTAAGTGGCGTGCAAACTGATGGCAGGAAACGAGCTGTATTCATTTTGATTAATTTCTTACGCAATGTGGGCTGGAGCTTTGACGCTGTTGAGCAGCATTTACAGGAATGGAACAAGAAAAATTATGAAGCACTGCCTGAAGGCTATATCCGCAGCCAAATCAGCTGGTTTAAGCGACAGTCTAAAATTCCCCTGCCGCCGAATTGCGAGCATCCTTCGTACTATAAAGCGATGGGCATTTATTGCGGCGAGCAATGCCTGAAATGCAAGAATCCTGTGCGATTCGCCTTACAGCAGGTACGGAATGAGCAATATTCGAAGAAGAATAAATAATTTGAGAATGATTCTGGGAACATTACGATTTTATTATTTACTTTAGAATGTTCTCTGCGCTCAGGTGCCGCGCGGGCTTTGCGATTCATATTCTCTAGAATATATATATATATATATCCTAGTCCAGAATCTTTTTCATGAAAAAGGTGTTTGTACTTTCTGTTTTGTTTTTAGTTCTTGTTTCGGTTTTCGTTGTCGCTTCGTGGAGTGATTTTACTGGACGATTATCAGGTATAAAATCACAGAGTAAAACACAACCTGTTGCTAAAGCCTGCGAAGTTTATTCTGGTCTTTCTGTAGGAAACATTATCACTTCTTATGGCAATAAAATTACAGTCTCAGCGATCTCCAGCCCTGAAGGAGGTACTGTTAATGTGGATATAGATGGTGTTTCAAAAATATTACATAATCTTGATATCGCCGCTATTCCCAGAGGAAGTATTGGCGCTAAAGAAATTGTTGTTCGTGGAACAAACAGTACCGGGCCATCAACTGTTACCTTAATTGTTGGTGAAGATAGTTGTGTTGATCAAAAGATACGACAGTCTTCTGTATGTCAATTTACTGGTGGAACTTTCCCTATAGATCCTAAACGAGCGGTTACTTTAGTTAATTCTTGTTTGACATTTGGAAATGATTATGTTGCTGTTGCAGAAGTTACTAAGAACCATAAACTTTTGTACGCTTCTAGAGATTGTAGTGATGGAACTTTGATTGATTCATTTGATTCTTCTGACACATTCTCCTTTTATGATAACAATGATGGGGCTGGCTTTAGAACTCAAAGTGGTATTCCAATCAAAGACGCAACTATTGGAATGGAATATACAACTATAAATTCGAAAAGTTGCTTTCCTTCAAGCTATCTCGCAAACTTTTCAGTTAAACAAGCTGTTTCAAATTTTGGTGTTTGGTGCTGCAAAAAAGAATAATTTCCTGCTATAGATTAAATTCTTTTTTTAGTTCTTGAAAATCTTTTTTTGTGTGACTTTTTTTGTATTTTTTTATTATCTGCATTACTTTTTCTTTGTTGAAAACTATTCCTTTTGTTTTTAGAAACTCTTCTCTGTTTAAGATAAACTGGCAGAATTGCGTCACATTTTTTGGATTGTTTGTCTCATAACAGCGCTCAAAATCAATGAAGACTGGTTTATTTTTATTTATGATAATATGTTTTACTGGATGATGCATTTCTAATTTATTTATCTTTAATTGATCTAGGATGAAACATTGATCTAGAATGCTGTTTAATACTTTTCCAGGATGTTTTGTTTTTTCTAGATATTCATCTATTCGTATTCCAGGAATGAATGTAGAGATAACATATTCTTTTGTCGCTTCAATTACTTTCGGACCAATTCCTCTTTTATTTACTTTTTTCAAGAATCTCGCCTCGTTCTCTATCCTTCCTTCAGCCTCGCTTTCAGGATTTTTTATTTTTATAACGTACTTCTTTTTCCAGAGAAAAACTTTTCCCCGCTTTCCTTTCGCAAGAAATTCCAATTTGTTCCAATCAATTCTCATTTTGTCCTTTTAAGCATAGAAACCTTTTTAAAGCACATGCTCCCAGTTTCCTTCATGACCACACTGTGGCAAAAAAAGAGCTTGTTTTTGTTATTTTTGGTGATTCTTTCTACTGCTCCCTTTGTTTTCGCAGATACTTTGAACGCAAGCTCTTCTGGGTTTGACGTTTCCAAAGGATATAACTGGCTTTTCAATGAAACAAGCTCAAGCACGCGAACTCTTTCTTTACAAGAGCGGGATTTAGCAACGTTAACTTTAGTCAGCCAAGGAGGACGAGATGTTTCCGGACTTGTTGACCGCATTTTGAAAAGCGAAGATTCCCAGCATTGCTGGCCTTCTGGCAGCTGCACAGTTTTAGATACGAGTTATTCTTATCTCCTCTTGAGTAAAACTGGGAAAGACTTAACCGCAACCAAAGCATGGCTTCAATCTTCCCTTCTTGCCGGGTTAAAAACTGGCGAGTGGCGCATTCAATTACAGACTTCTGGAAACATCACTGGAACCTGCACTGCTTCCTGGAATGGGAAGACCAAAGATTTCACTGTTCAAGGGACTGAATTCAAAACAAGCAGAAAATACTATTTGAGCGTTGGATCTGACCTTGATTCCAGCCTGCTTCAAAAACCACAACAGAAATTTACTGTGGACTGCAGCAAAATTTCAGGCGGAGATGTTTCACTTTCCTTTGTCTATGCAAAA
>JACRKJ010000001.1 GCA_016219825.1 Candidatus Woesearchaeota archaeon
CCATCAGAAGATACAACCTTTACGCGCTCAACGTTTTGATTTAGAACCTGAGTTAACAGCGAAAATATTGAAAAATGGATATAATATCCATGAAGTGCCTATTGCTTTCGCGCCACGGGACTTTGATGAAGGAAAAAAGATCACATGGAAAGATGGAGTGAAAGCAGCTTATTATCTCTTAAAGTACCGGTTTATGGATTGACCATGCGCGTTAGCTTTTTGATTCCCGCCCATAATGAAGAGAAGATTATTGGTTCTTGTTTGGACCATTTAGCTACTTTACCTTATTTGAATTATGAAGTTCTTTTAGGGTTGGATGGGTGTACTGATGGAACGCTTGCCATTGTCAAATCTTTTACTAAAAAATATCCAAAAATCTTCAAATATTTTGAGCTGAATGAACGAAAAGGGAAACCTGCTGTCATTGATAAATTAGTTCCGCACGCTACTGGCGATATTTTTGTGATTCATGACGCTGACTGGATTTTTACAGCTGGTAAAAAAGAATATTATAAAACATTATTTGCCTGGTTTGCTGACCCCCACTTAGGAGGTATTGCTGAATCATTTCCGTTGGAATGGAATCCAGAACATTTTTCTTCAATTAAATCCTTGGGACATTTGTCTGTCGCGTGGAGTACGTATTTTTGGCTAGAATACCAGAAGAAATATTTTACGAAACGAGAGAATGGTATTTTATATGTTGATCAAGCAACGATGCGGTTTCCCTTTTTGGTAAATATTTTCCGGAAAGAACTTTATTTTTTATTTGACACTTTAGGAGATGATTTTGAGAGAACACACCATATTTTAGAGAAAGGATATACCCTTCGTATTGCAGAAGATCCTGATTATCCGCGCATGCATGCTGCGTATTCTGTTACCACGTTTAAAGATATATTTAAGATTAAACGACGCACTGCACGTGCACGAGAACAAGTATTTTCGAAATATCCTTCAAGAGCTGGATTCTTTTCGTTTTATCTTCCTTTATTTTTGTATATGAACTTACATTTATATCAAGTTAGACCTAGAAAAGTTGTATTTGGTTTATTGTACTGGGAATTATTAACGATTACCTCTATGATTTCGCATCGATTCACACAACGAAAGAGCACGAAAGAAGGATGGACAATGCGGGCAAAGCGACAATAAGCTTTAAGAATGTTCGATTTATTCTTTTTTTATGCCAAAAGCAATTTTAGTGTATGATTCTTTAGTAGAAATCGGCGGTCTAGAACGTGTGATGGCTGCCCATGCCCATTATTTAGAAAAGATGGGTTTTGATGTTACACTCTTATTTGGCCATGTGAAACCAGGCATTACTGACTACGCTTTTTTGAAAGGACTACATATCCGGGAATTGTCTCCATTTAAATTTAAGAATGAATCTGTGAAAGTTATCTTAGCTATTTTAGGATTGCATCGACTGCGAAAATATAAACATGTTGATTTAATTTTTACGTATTCTCCCATTTCTAATTTCTGGACTCATACACTTGGACCTAAGCGTGTTTTCTATTATCTCCCTGCTGAATTTGTGTATTATCCATTAAAAGAACGTTGGTTATGGGCTGATGTGCCGAAACGAAAGATTGCTTTTTTAGGATCTCTTGTTGTTGGATGGTATATTAAACATATTGATCAGACATTAACGAGAACTGCTGATCTTCTTTTTGCGAATAGCGAGTATTTAGCGAAAGAAGTTATTGATCGTTACGGATTGCATCCCATTGTGCTATATCCCCCAGTTAATCCTGTGTTTAAACCTGTTACTGATACAAAAAAAGCACACGCTGTGTTGAAGAAATATAACATTGATAAACCATTTATTCTAAGCGCCGGCAGATTAGTTCCTGATAAACATTTTGACTGGCTGATTGAAGCGTTTTCTAAAATGAAATCTAGAAATAATTATTATTTAGTCTGCGCTGGCCCTGTGCAGGATTCATTTAAGCAAGAATTACTTCAATTAGCTAGAAAATGTGGCGTTGCAAAACAATTGAAACTATTGGGATTGGTTACACAGGAAGAATTAGTTTCTCTTTACGGTATGGCTGAACTATTTCCGTTTACGTCCGCGAAAGAGGCATTTGGGTTAGTTCCTATTGAATCCATCGCTTGCGGCACTCCTTGCGTTGTTTGGGATGACCATGCTGGTCCAGAAGAAACGGTGAAACCTGGCGTGAATGGATTTGCCGCGAAACCCTATAATAATAATGATCTTGCTGAAAAGATGGACTATGCACTGCAAACGAAATTTAAACAGAAACATTTCAAGACTATTGTGCAATCCGCTCAACCATTTTTGGACGCTGAACAATTTAAGATCTTTAAGACGAATGTTGAGAAACTGCTGAAGAACTAGTTTTTAGATCTCTTAGCAATGTTGCAATAATACGCTCTGCTGCTTTTCCGTCACCAAAAATATTCCCCCAGTCTTTTCCGTCTTTTATTATCATCTTTTTCGCAGATTCTAGAATATTTTCTGGAACAGCGCCTGCTAGAATATTAATGCCCGCCGCGATCGTCTCTGGACGTTCTGTATTATCTCTTACTGTTACACACGGCACTTTCAAAATAGACGCTTCTTCCTGCAACCCGCCGGAATCTGTAATAATTAATCTCGCGTTCGCCTCCAATTGGAGCATTTCCAAGAATCCAACTGGCTCAATCAATTGTATTTTATCTGAGAGTATTATTTCAAACTCTTTTAACTTCACTGCTGTCCGCGGATGGATTGGGAAAATAACCTCTGTTTGCAATTCTTCAGCAACTTGTCCAAGCCCTTCCATAATTCCTTTTAGTCTTTCCTGCACATTCGCATTTTCCGCCCTATGCACGGTTGTCAGGATATATTTCTTTGGCATTAGATTTAATCTTCCTAATGCGTTGACTTTTGTTTTCGCTATTTCTATATTTTGCAAGACCGCATCGACAATTGTATTACCTGTCATGACTACCCTAAATCTGGGAAAGCCTTCTTCGTGTAAATTTTTTAACGCATCCTGGGTTGGGGCGAATAAAAAATCTGAGACATGATCAACTGTAATCCTATTTGTTTCTTCCAACATTGTTAAGTCATGGCTTCGCAAACCAGCTTCGTGATGCGCGACTTTTATTCCCACTTTTTTTGCCGCTAACGCTCCTGCTAGAACACTAATCGTATCTCCTTGAACTATAACGACATCTGGTTTTTCCACCTGCAGGACTTCCGCGATCTCCCGCGTCATAATACCGACTTGTTTTCTTACCTGCTGAGAACCAACCTCTAAATTGTATTTTGGCTCTGGAAGATCTAAATCCTCAAATAATTTTTTATCTAATGTATAGCTGTAATGCTGGCCTGTATGGAGAATAAAATAATCTACCTGTCGTTTTTCACATTCCCTTATGATAGGGGCCATTTTGACAATTTCTGGCCGTGTTCCTAAGACAATCGCGATTTTGGTCATTGTTTTACTTGGTAGATGATTAACGCTGGCTTTGTTTGCTGCGCATCAAAGAAATACCCTTGAACAGGCACAGCCATCTCTTTATTATTTTGTATAAACTGATAAATCCATCCTGGATGCGGTTCAAATACAGATATGGTAAAGTATTTAGGCTTAACGTCTTTAATGAAATTAGCAAATTCCTGCTCATTTTTGACTTCTGAATAGCTTAATGTGTTTCTTTGGCTGTAATACATTGTCTGCGGCCTTGAAATGCTTAAAATAATATCATTTGGACCGCTATTCGCTTTCATCCATTCTGCGCCTGACCTGACTTGGACATATGAGTCTTTTTTTGCTTGAATTGTTTGATCTGCTTGATTATAATTCATATATGAACCAATAACAAGCACCGCTATGAGTACAACCATTCCCGCGTTTATCTTTTGCTTCCATTGTATCTTTTCCGCCTGCTGCATTACGAATACTATCCCTTTTCCTGCAAATAAAAACAAGAATGGGCTCATAGGCAACAACCAACGGTCTTCTGTGGAACGAATGTAAAAGATAAAGAATGCTAAGACAATCAAAATTGTTAATATACTGAGCAAATCTGGCTTTAATTTTGTTTCTTGTTTTTTCCAGAGCAAGTCTAATCCTACTATAACACTTCCTACTGAAACCGCCCCAACTACAAACATGATAAAAAATATTGGATTCAAATAGGAATACACCCATGTTAGATTATTCCAGGCGAAGGAAGCGTTTGCCTGAATTCCCGCGTCATATCCTTGCGTAAACGCCAATGGACTTCCAAATTGAACTATATTCCATATAAAATATGGAAGACTGACTACTATTGCAGCGAGCACCGCGAACCATAGTTTTTTTTCTTTTAAAAATCCTACTCTTTCTGTTATGAGCAAGAATACCGCCAAGATAACTCCAATCAATAGATTTGAAGGGCGTGTTAAAAATCCTAACGCGCCAGCAGCTCCAGCTAGGATTAAATATCTTGTATTCTTCTGCTCCACAAAACCAACCCAAAAACAATAGAATGCCAGCAATGCGAAGAATAATCCTAAGAAATCTGTTGAAACCCTTGCCCCCCAGAACAATGAAACCCAAAATGTGCTTGTGATAAACGCGGCAATACTTCCTACAGCTTTATTATACATCCTTTTTCCTAAAAGATAGGTCAAAACAATGACTCCAATCGATGGTATGAAGACTAAGAAGAATCGAATCGCCATCTCTTTTAATCCAATCTTTAAGAACATCGCGCTCAGAAATGGAAATAAGATGCCACGATGATAATTCACCTCATAAGGGATATGAAACGCCCAATGCAAGGCAGTGCTTAAGTATTCCGCCTCATCCCACCAGACTGCCTGATTTATTGTTAAATACTGCAATCGCAAGCTTATTCCCAAGACCAACGCAAGAATAAAGACAACATCCCATTTATCCTGAAGATAATTTATAATTCGTTTTTTGAATTTTTCTTTTTGCTCCGCTTGATCCATTGCTAGAGCATTGGAGAAATAATAGCTTTAAATGCGTTTTTATTTGGTTGATGTCGGCACTTTCCAGATTTTCTGCAATGAAGCGTTTGTTTTGACTAAATACCAGCCTTTTACCCAGCTATACGCATAAATTATTCCTGCAAAGATGAATTCTGGCCATCGTTCCATTGGGATTTTAAGCATTTCTTTTGGAAGCCAGAATATTTCTTTCTGCACTTTTCTTGGTGGTTTCGGAAGCATATAAAATCCTGCGCGCACCCGTGCTTTCTGCTTGATGAAATCACTTACTGTCAATGGGGCTTTGACATACACAATCGCATTTGGCTCGTATTTCATTTGGTAACCATTATCGTGGATTATCTTTCCCATCCACGCATCCACCGCTCCTTTCGCAAATGGAACACGTTGCAGCGCTTGCTTTCTAAACGCGATCAAATAACCTGATAAATGCCAGAGTGTTCCCTCCTTACTTTCCTGCTCCCGTAATTTACTCGCTTTTCTATAACTCATCATTGTCCAATCATAGAACATATTGCTTCTTGGAATTATTGGAACTGGCTGGCCTGAGACCGCGCCAATATTTTTATCTTTGAAATGAGGAAGCAGCTTTTTTATCGCATCTTTCTCTAATTCCACATCACCATCTGTCTGGACGATGATATCTGCTTTTGCGTGCTTTATGATAAGATTCAATGCTGAGGATTTTCCCTCTCTTTCTTCTTCTATAAATAATCGTATTCGTTTATCTTTTATTTTCTTTATTTCTGGAATTGTATTATCTGTACAGCCAGATGCAACCACGATTAACTCATCTTTTTTTCCTAACTGCTCTAGAACTGATCTTATTGTTTTCGTAATGACTCTTTCCTCATTATACGTTGGGATGCCTGCTGTTATCATAGTTTTGAACTAGGAGCATAATTTAAAAAGATATCTACACCAGTGAGACTGCTTTTGCATACATAGAAAGTTTATCTAGAATATTCTGCAAATCCAGCACTATTTTATTTTCATCAAGTTCTTTTATTACTTTTTGTAAGGATTCGTCCCTATTTGAAATAACAATAACATCTTGTTTTACGACATTGTTTAGGCTTGTGAATAAACCTTCAATCTCGACAACTTTTTCCTTTAGATCTTCTTTTGTGATTAGATCAAATACCTCGTTACGATAACTTTTCTTTATTGCCTTGAGATTCGCTTTTGTAATTAATGGATCATAGATTTTAACATTATACCCCTGATTCACTAATCTATTTATTACTAGCAAAATTGGATTCCCCCGAATGTCATCTGTGTCTGGCTTGAATGTAATCCCGATAACCCCTATTTTTCTTTTCTTTGTAGATTGAATTAGTTTTACCGCTCTTGCGATATGTTCTATATTGCTCTTTGACGCAGCGTTAAGCAATGGGGTTACGACCTTTAGTTTATCCGCCCTTTTTTGGATCGCCGCGACATCTTTTGGCAAGCAGCTTCCCCCATAGGCAAACCCAGGTTTTAAGTAATATGAAGAAATGTTTAATTGCGTGTCCTCACAGAATAATCGCATAAGTTTTTTGCTATCTATCCCCTGCGCCTTGCATAAAACGCCTATTTCATTCGCGAACGATATTTTAACCGCATGCCAAGAATTACTCGCGTATTTGATCATCTGGGCTATATCTGACCTTACCACGAATTTTTTCGCTTTAATGTTTCTATAGATTTCCAAGACTTTTTTTCCTACCTCAAAATTATCTGCACCGATGATAACATATGGCGGATTAAAGAAATCTTTTATCGCGCTTCCTTCCCGCAAGAACTCTGGATTTGTCGCAAGATGAAAATCTTTTCCTTCTTTTTTCCCTGAACCATTTTCAAGTATCTCTTTTAGGATATCTAATGATCCTGGAAGCATTGTGCTGCGGATAACGAGAATATGATACTGTTTTCTCTTTAATACTGCACCAATTTCCCCACAGACTCTTTTTAAAAATGACAAGTCTATCTCCCCGTTCTTTTTTGGCGGCGTCCCAACACAAATAAAGGAAATGTCTGAATTGAAAATCGCCTTTTCTGTATCCCTTGTTGCGACAATCTTTTGTTTTTTCACACCTTTGTATATCAATGCGTCTAAACCTTTTTCTTTTAATGGAGCTTCCCCCCCGTTTATCGCATCTACTTTGTATTGCATAACATCAACGCCGATCACTTGGTGCCCTAATTCAGCAAATGCCGCAGTACACACCGCTCCAATGTACCCTAATCCGAAGATAGAAATGCGCATGTTTTTAGAAATTCCAGCAAATTTAAAAGGGTTGTGGAAGTGTCTTTTTGTATTGTTTTTCTAGCTTTTTTGCTATTGCTTTCCACGTATCTTTTTGGACACCTGTTCTTGCCGTTTGTTGTACTTTGTTTAATGATTTCCAATTCTTTTCACAATACTTGAGAATCTGTACCGCTTCATTTGCTGTTGTAAATAAGAATCCATTCTTCTTATCTTGTATCAATTCTGTTCCGCCTTGTGTTCGTGAGCTTAATACTATTTTCCCTGCTGCCATCGCTTCGGATAACGCTAATGGGATTCCTTCTCGTTTACTTGAGAGGATGAATACTTCTGCGTTGTTGAGTTCTTTGATCTCTTCTGCTTTTGTGTATCTTTTATTGATAATTTCTACATTTTTTGTCATTGTATGTTGGATGTTATACCATTCATCTACTGGGCCGTATATTTTGAAGTTGAGTTCTGGACACTTAACTGCTATTTCACCAATCATTGTTACGTTTTTGACTGGAGCGACTCTTCCCATGAATAATACCTTTTTTATTGGTCTTTGTTTGATTTTTATTTTGAGAAATTCTGCATCAATTCCGGGATGAATGACTTCGATTTCTTTGGTTGTTAATTTTTTAAGATAGGGAAGTTCCCAGTTTGCAATCGCAATAACCTTCGTAAATTGTCGTAACTGTTTTTTACCATAGATTTTATCAAAAAGATTTGCTAGAGATGATTTTGTCTTTCCTCTGACGATGGCTTCAACAAAAGGGGCATGGGTTGTCAAGAATGAAGGGACTTTTAATTTCTCTGCCGCTCTTAATGCATAGATTGATTCTAAGTGCCTGTAGGTATTACAGTGAATGACATCTGGCTTGATTTTGAGAATTGCTTTGTAGGGATTCCATAACATATAATTCTCGCTGACTTTAAATCGCACAGGGAATCTGTGTAAATAAATCCCTTCGTAGACTTCTTCTCGAGAACTTGTCTTATTTGTGCCTGCAATCCTATTTGAGGAGAAGACATGCACTTCATGGCCTTGTTTGATGAGTTCTTTTGCAATGTTATACACATAGTTCCAAACTCCACTTGCGCTTGGATACGAATAGGTGCAGGTAAATGCGATTTTCATGGCGGTATCTTTTTATAACTACTGATGTTAAGGAGTTTATGAAGCGCATCTTTTTTAACCTATCTGTCGATACTGAGCAGGATTTGCATTCTACTCAATATACGGGCGTTACTCAAGGCTTGCCGTTATTGGCTTCGGTTGTTGAGAAATATCCCTTGCTCCCTACTCTTTTTGTGACTGGAGACTGCCTGGAAAACTATCCTAAAGTATTTCAGAGCTATAAACGACAAGGATGGGAAATTTCACTGCACGGCTACAGGCATTTGCGCTATGATGAACTTAATTTAAACCAGAAAAAAGGACATTTACAGAAAGGAGTTACTTTATTTAAGAAAATTTTTAAAGCTACACCATCTGGATTCCGAGCGCCGCAGCATAGCATTGATACAGACACATTACAGTTGCTTCCCTCGTTTGGATTTCGCTATGATTCCTCTTTCACACCCCGCAACTTTTTACAAGTCTTATTTTTTCCATGCTATTGGAAGGCACAATTAAAACACGCATTTACTAAAAACGCACCTTCTAGAATTACTGACTCTTTTTATGAAATCCCCCCCAGCGCCTTTATCTTTCCATTAACAGGATTTCCATTAAGCATACTGCCTTTGTTTTTGTTTAAACGATTATTTGACTTGATTTATTTCCTTACCCCCCACAATGGGATTATTCTGTTTTATTTCCACAGCTGGAGCTTGATTCCTTTGAAAAGCAAAGTGCAGAAGTACTGCCCTCCAGAACAATTCTTAAAGAAGATGGATCAGTTTACAGCATATGCGCTGCGAAAAACTGAAGCAATTACTTTAGAAGAATATACTTATTCCTTGACCGCTGTCGCAAACAAGAAGAAGCCAAAATGACGATTTGAAATTTTATTCAATTTATTATCTGTCCAGTTAAAGATATTATGAATAATCCTATGCGGGATAATAAAGTAATTATAGCGCCTGAAACCCGTTTTCTTTAAACGCATTTTGAACTCAATTGGAGCAAAGGAACGTTCATAGCCTATTTTCCAGGTCCCTAGAACCATCTTGACTCTTTTTGTCAGATGAAACATTGAAACTAAATTTGGAACTGTCAAAAATATCTTTCCATTTGATTTTGTGACTCTCGCGATTTCTTTTAAAACCTTTTCTGTCCTTGGCGTATGCTCAACAACGCCTAAAGAGAATACTTTTGTGAATGCGCTGTCTTTAAATGGCAGCGCCTCCATATTTCCCACTTGGAGCTTTATTTTTTTATTTCTGTTCATTCTAATCGGGATTGGAGAGATGTCAATTCCATAACATTCGACGTTTTTTACTTTTTTTTGAATATCTGTTAGAAATGTTCCCATGCCGCAGCCAATGTCTAAAACCTTGTCGCCTGGCTGGATATCCAGCAAATGAATAATCTGGTCCGCGTTATCACCATGCTTTCCAAAGTAATCTTCGTCCCCTTCTGTTCTCTCTTCCCAGTATTTTACCCAGCTATTTTTCATTGTCCGAGATAGATGTGTTCTGTTTTTAAGGCTATTGCCCTCCAATCATAGTGTTCCGCTGTTTTTCTCGCTTCTTTTCCTAATTTTTGCGCCGCTGCTTTGTTTTTTAATAATAACTGCAATGCAGTCACTAACGCAGAAATATCATTAGGGGGAACAAGAAGCCCGTTCTTCTTATTTTTGACAATACTCGCAATAGATGGAAGATTTGTAGCTATGACTGGTTTTCCTGAAGCTAACGCCTCAATTAAGGTCAATGGAAGGCCTTCCCATAAGGATGGGAGAACGACGCATTTCGCTTCCCGGCAGATTTTTTGCAAATCTTCTTTTTTGTATTCTCCAATAAATCGTATTCGCGGATCGTTGTATCTTTTTTTTAATTTATCCGCATATCCCCCTTCTGCAGGTCCAGCTAAGATCAATGTTTCTTTTGGGAATGTTTGTTTTATTCTTTGAAACGCCTCGAGCAGGATATGCACTCCTTTTTGCGAATGGATCCTCCCAATGAATACGATATTTTCTCCTTGTGTTCTTGCCTGTGGGAATTCATGCAGATTCACCCCATTTGGAATGTAGACTACTTTCTCTGGGAATTCTTTTTCCAACAGTTTTTTATCTTCTGTTCCAACCGCGATGATCTTATCTGCCTTACTTAACCATTTTTTAAAAAACCCCCACAAAAATTTATTATCAAAAAACGCAAATCCTCTGCAGCCATGGACTGTTACGACTACTTTTTTGTTTCTTCTCTTCAAATAAGGAATCCACGGAAAGAGAAAGCTTTCATGCACGTGAAAAACATCTACTGTTTTTATCGCTTTTAGTATATTTGGAATAGATGTTATGAAAAATGAGATGTTTCTGAGATAGGTATTATTGCTTTTCCAATATACTGAGGTCTTAGACTCTATTTTTTCCTGTCCTGCTGTTGTTCCTTTTTGGGTTATTACTATCGGACGCACTTTTTTTAGATTTCGCGCTACCTCCAATATATGCCACATTGAACCTCCTGGAATTGGAGGGGTTAACCCAACAAGCGCAACTGTTTTCATTTAAGCCACCTGTATAATTTCCGCAGGATTGCTGACTCCTGCATGAGCATTTTCATCTTCGCATATTTTTTTCGCGTTGTAAAAATCGGCTGAGGGGTAATTGCGCCTGACCAGCGTTCTTTATACTGGTTAATCGCGTATATTTTCTCTCCAGGCTTTGCGTAAATATCATAACCGCCGAAATCAATAAACTGCTTTCCTTCTTTCTTCGCCTGCTGAATCGCTTTCCAATACACTAACACATTTGCCTGGAGCTTCATACCCTCCTCGCTTGTTCCTGTTAAGTGGATAATCGCATGTGTCTCTGACGTCAACGCGAGGATCCCTCCAACTACATTCTTTTTTTCTTTCGCCACTAAGAATATCGCCTTTTTTTCTGGAACGAATGTTTTGAGTATTTGTTGAAAGAAGATGTGTGACTTTGCTGTGAACTTTCCCTTTAGCGCAGTGGATGTGTAAATTTTATAAAATTCCTGAAGCTCTTCCTCATTTTTTATGGGATTAACTTCTATTCCAGCAGCTGTCGCCCTTTTAATGCCCCAACGAATGGATTTCTTTTCCAGCCTGCCCCAGATTATGTCTTCTGGCTGGCTCAGGTCAAGGATGATTGTGTGACTGTCCCTTCTAAACAACTTCGTTTTTTCAAATATCGCTACTGGCTGCTGGACTGTTGCGGCGTAGATATCATTATTATATTTCTTCGCTTCTGTTTTGTATTGCTCTAACAGCTTTATTTGATCTTGCTGTGTTCCTAACGGGTTTCCTTCTGCGAATAAGACTGTTTTTTTTCTGAATCTCCCCTCGCTTTCTTTTTGGATACAAACAAGACCCGCAGTTATTTTTTGGTTCTGCTCCACAGTAAGAAATAACGGTTTATTCCCTATTTTCTCTTGAAGCTGAGCCCACTCCCATGACTGATACACGCTGCTTTCTTTTCCATATTTTTGATAGAGCTCTTTCCAAACTTTTTCTTCCATCTGTTTTCCTATCTGCCCATGTTTTAAAAGTCTTCGTTCCTAGAATTCCCGCACTTTTCCCTGTTTAATCCTTGACCAATTGCTTATACAATACGCTAATGAAACCCAGAAATACCTGAATTTTTCATATTGCGGCTCTTTAAAACTGAATAAACTCAATGTCCGCAAGAGCACAATGCCAAGCAAGGACCATACAAATATAATTCTCTGTTTCAGACTGTTGTTAAAATGCTTTGAGAAAAGATAGAAATGATCTACCTGGTTAATGAAACTTCTTTTTCTGTAATTTCCCCGTTCATTATCCGCTATCCTATGGACTGCATGTGCATAAGGAGTAATAAACAACCCGTTTGGATATTTTTTAAACACGCGATAGGAGAAGTCTGTATCCTCAGCTACAGTATACCCTAATAAGTTTTCATCGAATTTTATCTCTTTACACACTTCTTTTTTATAGGTCATATTCATACCATACAACCATTCCGCGTTTATTATTTTTGTTACATCATATGATCCAATATTCCCATACGGGGAGATTAACCTAAACTGGTCTTTTTCC
>JACRKJ010000014.1 GCA_016219825.1 Candidatus Woesearchaeota archaeon
AGCCATTTCGGCACCTTTGCTCGCTTGAGCAAACGCATAATCTTTTTAACCAGTCTTGTTTGTTTGTCCATGGAGGACTACAACTCCTCCCCCATTGAGCCTCACGGCTCATGGGTTAATAAGACTTTTTCAACTGAGCCTTAAAAAGGGAAAAACAAAGTTACAACTAAACAACAGTAAATCCAATCTCAATATCTTGTTCTTTTATTTTTTCTTTTGAAGAATACTGGACACGGGTTAATTTTTCAAATGCAACGTTTACAGCGCCGCATTTTTCTTTAATCTCCTGCTCAAAAGAGCGCAGGTCAACAGGAGAGGAAATAGAGAGTGTGATCTTATCTTCTTTTTGCAATCCGGTTTTCTTGCGTAAATCTTGGATTCTTCTGGTGATTTCTCGAAAAAATCCTTCACGTTCAAGTTCTGGAGTCAGGATTGTGTCAAGTTTTACAAAAAGATTCTCTCCTTTGATAAATCGAACTTCTTTCACATTCACTTCATCTTTAATTAAGGAGACATAATCAGGGTCAGAAAACGTAACACCGCTGACATCTAAAGCAGACAGTGCTTGGCGTACAGGAATTCCAGTTTTATTCCGTTCTTCTAACGCCTTGCTCACAATGACGCGGGCTTGTTGCATTTCAGCATGAAGTTGTTCAGAAATCAAGGATGGATCAAACACAGGCCAATTTTCAAGATGCACAGATTCTTGTTTTGTCTTGAAGGTCTGGTATAATTCTTCAGCGATAAAAGGAGTGACAGGCGCGATAAGTTTGGAAAGGGTGAGCAGCACAGTTCCTAAAGTCGCGGCAGCTTCCTCCTTCTCTTTGCCAGAAGCGTTGAATCTGTCTCTGCTGCGCCGAACATACCACAGCGAAAGATCCTCAACAAAGGAAAGGATACTATTGCAGGCTGTAATCGTATCATAATCATCAAGACTGTTTGTCACGTCTCGGATCAATAAATGTAATTTGCTCGTGATCCATCGATCCAATAAGTCTGCAGAACGCGCGTCGCCAGTATAATTTTTGCAGGAAATCTCATAAAACCGTTTCACGTTGGAGAGGATAAGTAAATAACGCCGATACACTTCCGCCACGCCAAGCTCATTGAAATTCAAGTCTTGGGCGCGCATCAAAGGCGAATTCATTAAGTAAAACCGCAAAGCGTCTGCTCCATACTTGCTGAAGATTGTGTTTGGGTCTGGAAAATTCTTTTTCGATTTGCTCATTTTGCTCCCATCAGCGGCCAAGACATTCCCGCTCACAACAACATTCTTGAAGGGTGCTTTATCAAAGAGTAAAACAGAGAGTACATGCGTATAATAAAACCAAGCGCGGACTTGCGCCACATATTCAGAGACAAAATCACAGGGAAAATGATCCTGAAACCAGTTCTTGCTTTCAAAAGGATAATGTTTTGCAGCGTAAGGCATGCTGCCAGATTCAAACCAGCAGTCAAGGACTTCAGGAATGCGTTGCATGATCCCAGTGCATTTATCGCATTGCAAATGAAATTCATCCACAATATGTTTGTGTAGATCAACATCTTCCCCTAATTTCTCAACAGCTTTTTGCCGTAATTCCTGGACGCTTCCAATAACAGTGACAGAATTGCAATTTGAGCATTTCCACACAGGAATCGCGGTTGCCCAGAAACGATTGCGGGAAATGCTCCAGTCAGGTGCTGTTTCCAGGATATATTTGAATCTTCCTTCTTTCAAATGCTCTGGATACCAGTGGATTTCCTTATTCCTGTCAAGCAATTTTGATTTAATGGATTGTACATTCACAAACCAGGAATCAACAGCATTGTAAAATAATGGCGTTTCGCATCTGTAACAAAATGGATACGAATGGGTATAAGGATTTGCGGCGAATAATAATCCACGTTCTTTCAAATCTTTCAAGACAGCTGCGTCAGCTTTCTTAAAGAATAAACCAAGAAAATGCGCTGGCCCCAGAACAACTTTTCCTTGTTTATCCAAATGTTGGATAATGGGTAAATGGTATTTCTTGATCATTTCATAATCAAATTCCCCATAGATTGCCATATGCACAATGCCAGTGCCATCAGTTGCAGAAACAGCGTTCCCGCCATCAATGACATAATATCCTTTATGGGTGGAAGGAAGAGGATATAATGGCTCAAACGTTAAGTTCAATAAACGCCGTCCTGGAAATTCTTCAGTGGTAGTATAGTTGTCTTTCACTTCAGACAATCGTTCTTTTGCCAGGATAAAATTTTTTGTTCCAATAACAATTTTCACATAAATCAAATCAGGGTTGACTGCGAGCGCGACATTTCCAATAAGTGTCCATGGAGTTGTTGTCCAGGCGAGTAGATAAGTGTTTTTTTGATCTTTCAGTTTAAATTGTGCTATCGCGGATTTCTCTGTGACATCCTTGTAGCTGTTGTCCATCGCGATTTCAGAGCTTGCTAACGGAGTTTCGCATCGTGGGCAGTACAGTAAAATTTTCTTCCCCTCATAAATGTGTTTAGTGTCATATAATTTTTTAAAAATATGCCAGACAGATTCCATATACGAATTGTCCATTGTTTTATACGAATGGTCGAAGTCAATCCATTTGCCCATGCGTTGGACGGTTTTTTTCCATTCAGCGGCGAAAGCTAGTACTTGAGATCTGCAAAACTCATTAAATACAGCGACACCCATTGTTTCAATTTGTTTTTTCTCTTTAATCCCTAATTCTTTCTCAGCGATGTTTTCAATAGGCAGTCCATGACAGTCCCAGCCCCATCGTCTTTCCACCCGAAAACCTTTCATGGTCCAATAACGTGGAAACAAATCTTTGCTGGTTAGTCCTAAGATATGCCCATAATGGGGCAAGCCAGTGGCGAACGGAGGTCCATCATAAAAAACATATTGTTTATGTTCTGGTCTGGACGTGACAGATTTTTCAAAAATATGATTCTTCTCCCAATAAGAAATCCAATATGTCTCGCGTTCTTGGATAGTCATGGAAAAATGGTTTTTTCTAACTTTATATGTTTTTGCTCAAGGGAGAAGAAAAGAATAACCTTTATAAATCTAAATAAGAATCCACTCATAACCTTAGATGACTAAGGCAAAGATACATAGGAGTGTGTAAGAAGATGTACGGCCAAGAAAGAAGAAGTTTCGCACCAGTGAAAGTGGGCGATGAAGTAGACGTAAAAATTGAAGCTGTCGGCGAAAAAGGCGACGGAATTGCGAAAGTCAAAGGGTTTGTTATCTTTGTTCCAAACACAAAACAAGGAGACGAAGTCAAAGTACGAATTACTCGCGTGCTCAAAAAAGTTGGTTTTGCTGAAGTCGCGGGCCAGTCCTCTGGAAACGTTGAGCCATCAACGCAGGAAGAGCAGTCTGAGTCTGAAGACGAAAGCGGTACGGAAGCAGAAGAAGAGTCTTCCAACGAAGAATAAGGCCGTTAAGGCCATTTCTTTTTTCTTACAGGTTAAAGCATATAAATCTTTATATAACAAAAAATAAATTTGTTCAGAATGGAAGATTCTGCGATCTGGATTGAGAAGTACAGGCCAAGATCGTTCGAAGAAATTAAAGGCCAGGAAGAAATAGTAAAGAGGGTAAAAGCGTTTGTAGTGCAGAAAAATATTCCTCATTTAATGTTCATTGGTCCGCCAGGTGTTGGAAAGACAACATTGGCGTTGGTTATTGGAAGAGAGTTGTTTAAGGAAGAAAAGCAGGAAAACTTCTTAGAGTTAAATGCGTCAGATGAGCGCGGAATTGATGTAATAAGAAATAAGGTAAAAGATTTTGCGCGGACTCGTTCATTGAAAAATGTTCCATTTAAACTGATATATCTTGACGAATGTGATTCCTTAACTAGAGAAGCGCAGCAGGCGCTAAGAAGAACAATGGAGAGTTATTCAAGCAGTACACGATTTATTCTAAGCTGTAATTATTCTTCAAAGATTATAGATCCCATTAAAAGTCGTTGCACAATTTTGAAATTCAGGCCATTAAAGCAGGACACTATTAAGGGGATTATAGAACGCGTGGCTGAGAAAGAAAATTTACAAATCACGGAAAAAGCGAAAGAAATGCTCATAAATACATCTCAGGGAGATGTCCGCCAGTTAGAAAATCTCTTGCAAAGCTGCGCTGCAATGAGCAAAAACATCGATGAACAATCATGTAGCGAGATTATCATAACAACAGAAGAGACAAGTGTCAAAGAAACATTGGATTTAGTTTTGGCTGGCCAGTTTATCAAGGCGAAAAATAAATTACTGGAAACCATGGTCATGAACGGCTTAGGCGGTGTGGATATTATCAAGTTAATTCAAAAAGAGACATGG
Source organism: Candidatus Woesearchaeota archaeon (assembly GCA_016219825.1). Lineage (GTDB taxonomy): Archaea > Nanobdellota > Nanobdellia > SCGC-AAA011-G17 > GW2011-AR18 > JACRKJ01. The sequence continues at coordinate 4,321 of JACRKJ010000014.1, forward strand.
AGTTTAAACGTCGAGGATCAGATGAAGATACGCATCATTCAGGAATGCGGAGAAGCTGAGTTCAGGATGGTCGAGGGCGGAAATGAATTTATCCAATTAGAGGCGTTCTTGGCAAAAATGCTCTTGATTACACAACCATGAAATTATGGACAGACAAATACGCGCCAGCAGCAGGCATTGAGATCCCGCAAGAGGAGATTTCTAGGTTAAGGGACGCGATTCTAAAAAAAAAGGCTATATTTCTGGCAGGTCCGACAGGCTCAGGAAAGACATCAGCGGTCTATACAATAGCGAAAGAACTCAACTATGAGGTGTTGGAATTAAACGCGTCTGACGTAAGGGATAAAGCCGCGATTGAGAAGATTGTGGGGAGTGCGGGGCTACAGACAAGCTTGTTCGCTCAGGGAAAAATAATTTTGATTGATGAATTGGAAGGCCTGAATGGGACAGAAGATCGTGGTGGATTAATCACAATAACGAAAATCTTGGAATCAAGCAGATGGCCGATAGTATTGACGACGAATGAGGAGGATGATTTGGAGTGGAAAGAAGTAAAGAAGCAAACCACAATAGTGGTATTCAAACAGGTCGCGAATGAGCCATTGGTGGACATTCTCAAACGCATTTGTATAAAGGAAGATATTCAATATGAGGAAATGACATTAAAAACATTGGCGCGAAGGGTAAGCGGCGATATTCGCGCAGGTATCAACGATTTATATGCTGCTTCAATCCAGAATAAAAAAGTTGACATAACAGGCATCGAAGACCGGTTTGTCGAACAATCAATTCTCAGTGCATTAACGTTAATTTTCAAAGGAAAAGAAACCCAGATGTCTGCAAGAATTTTCGATAGTACTTCTTTAAGTTTAGATGATTGTTTTCGCTGGGTCGAGGAAAATCTTCCACTGGAGTACAAAAATCCAAAAGACTTGGCGAAGGCGTTTGATATGTTGTCATATGCGGATGTTTTCAAGGGCAGGATCATGCGCCAGCAGCATTGGCATTATCTAGTGTATCAAAATATCCTTATGTCTGCGGGAGTCGCGTTGGCAAAAGAGAAAAAATCAATAGTGGCAAGTGTCTATCAGCGCCCGTTATATCCTTTATTGGTTTGGAAAGCGAACATGAAAAGCGCGAAAAAGAAGTCCATAGCGGAAAAGATAGCGAAAAAATGTCATCTTTCCAAGCGAAGGGCGCTACGGTTATTCCCAACATACAAAAAAATGTTGAAAAATCCAGTCTTTCAAAAAGAATTGCGCTTAAATGACGAAGAAAAAATATACATCATGAGTTAAGTTTTTATACTACAACACTACAGAAAAAAAATGGACAAGATAAAAGACCTCAAATCAAATCAAGGCAAAGTCAATATTGAAGCTGAAGTTATAGATATTGGAAATGTGCGGGAATTTGCGAAGTTCGGAAAAGTGGGAAGAGTGGCAAACGCGAAAATAAAAGATGATTCTGGGGAAATAACCTTGACGTTATGGAATGAGGAGATTGATAAAGTGAAAAAAGGGGATAAAATCAGGATAACAAACGGGTATGTGGGCGAATGGCAGGGAACGAAGCAATTAAGCGCTGGTAGATACGGCCAATTGGAAGTAATGTAATTCTAATTAAGAACACAAATTTAAGCTTTCTTTTTTTGCAGGGTAACAAGTTCAATAGTAAAGACTAAACTCTTTCCAGCCAAGGGGTGGTTAGGGTCAACTTCAACTTTGTAGCTTGAATCATCAACATAAATAATTTTTCCTTGTTGAACTTGTCCTTGTGGTCCAGTAGCGTAAAGCAAGTCACCAGTTTTTGGATTTTGTCTGACAAATAAAGTGTCATTATACACTTTTATAATATCCGATGTCCAATTGACACGGGGCAAATAAAACTGTTGTCCAACCTGAGCTAAATTTTTGAGGGTAATAATGCTTCTATTGATCGCGGTGACTTCCATTTTCCATGGGAATGCGGGAGTAGAAAATTGTTCTCCTATCACAGGAATTTTTTGAAAAGCTTGTGAAAACACAGTATAGGTAATACGGAGGGATTGTGGAAGGTTAATATCACGTTTAAAGGGAACAACTTGAACTTCTTGCCGTGGCCCATAACCTTGTTCAGGGAGGATAGTAACAGCTTTCTTTTGTCCAGCTTTCATATCTAAGACAGCTTTATCCATACCTGGAATAACTTGTCCTTGTCCGACAACAAAAGAAAACGGTTCATATTTACGTTCAGTTGTGTAGATGCCTGCTTTTTGTGCTTGAGTTTGGATGTTTGTATCGAAGATAGTCCCATTTTCATAACTGCCAGTATACCAAATGGAGACAGAGTCGCCTTGCTGGACGTGTGGACCAGAACTGCGTAAAGCGAATACAGCGACAGCGAGAACAATAATTAATGCAATCGCGGCGTGCGGAAAATAAGGATGTTTGTGAACCTTTTTTAAATCCATAAAAAAGCAATAAATAACCTTCTTATAAAGCTTTAGAGTAAATTGGCATTCCGCGGCTATCCCAATCACAGCAGAGCTGTGGGGCATTACGCCGCGGGAAAGTCGACGAGCGTGAGCTGATCCTCTTTCCTTCCTTGATTCCGAATATATTTCCTGATCATTTCCGCATTGGCTCCT
>JACRKJ010000015.1 GCA_016219825.1 Candidatus Woesearchaeota archaeon
GACTGCTGGCGGATACGTTTTCTTTGATAATGAAATTATGGCAATCCCTATCGCTCCGGTGAGATTTAAGAGTTGATACCAAAACGATACTGCTGTTAAAAGATTAAAACTTACTAAGAGATACGCTAAGATAATCGCAATTGCGCCGTACCCCCATAAGTTCTGCAAGTTTTTTCATTGAATACAACGCTTATCGTACGAAATCAATTCCCAGCTCTTCTTCAATTTCGTTTTTCTTTTTTTCCACAACGGTCTTTCTTTTGCCGAAAATCTGCGGAGAATTCACGCCAGTCACAATCAATAATGTTCTTATTGTATTTTCCAAGTCCTCAGAAATCTGCGCTCCCCAAATAACACGCGCATCCTCATCTAAACGTTCAGTAATTGTTTCAACAATTCTTCTTGCTTCATCCAATGTCATATTGGAACCGCCGGAAATGTTGATTAACGCGCCATTCGCGCCAGTGATGTCTACATCCAATAACGGATTGTGAATCGCTTTCTCGACAGACTCAATTGCGCGGTTTTCACCGTCTGCTTCTCCCACGCCAATCATCGCAACGCCGCCTTTGCCCATCACAGTCCGAATATCCGCAAAATCCAGATTCACTAACCCTGTTTTGGTTACTAATTCCGCAATTCCCTTAACTGCGTTTGTTAAAATCTCGTCCGCGACCTTAAACGCAGTATGCAGAGGCAAGCCAGGGCATAATTCCAATAATTTATCATTCGGAATAATAATCAACGTGTCAACAGACTGCTCTAATTTTTCCAACCCTTCCATCGCGTTCGCATAACGTCTCTGGCCTTCCATTGTAAATGGCGTCGTAACAATCGCGACTGTAAGAATTCCTAACTTTCTCGCGACTTCCGCGACAACAGGAGCTGCACCTGTACCAGTACCGCCACCCATGCCTGCTGTGATAAACACAATATCAGCGCCTTGAATCTTATCCTTAATCTCTTTTTCACTTTCTTTTGCAGCATCTTCCCCTACTTTTGGCAAACTGCCAGCGCCTAATCCAGAGGTTAATTCCTTTCCAATCAAAATTTTTGCTTCCGCATTTGTATATAATAAATCTTGAGCGTCTGTATTCACCGCAACAGTTTCAGCGCCCGCGATGCCGACTTCAGCCATTCGCGCGATCGTATTATTCCCGCCGCCACCTATACCAAACACTTTAATTTTCGCCTTCTGCCTGTTGACTAATTCCTCTAATTCCTCGTCTAACTGCGTTGTTTTTTTTGGACCGTCTTTATAGCGTAATTGTGTTGCTGGGCGTTCTGCCGCATGCCGAAGAATTGTATCCATGTGTATTGGATATTTCCATTTACATCTATTTAAAGTTATATATTTTGCAATAGAATTTTAGTTAAATGCAAGTTCTGCTTGTGGGATCAGCATATTTGCTTTCTTGATAAACGCTTCTTTCATCGATGCAGGCAATTTCATTTCTTTTTTAAGAATTATCGTGAATCTTTTGTCTTCTTTTTTCAGATTATATTCAGTTTTTCTCACATCCAAGCTATTTCGAATCAATCCTTCAACCTGCTCCTGCATGTCCTCTAATTTTCTCTTCAAGATAACCTCATACATCAAGACCCTCCCAGCTAATGGATGGTTAAAATCAACTGTTGTCCTTCCCGCTGTTACAGAACGGATTGCTCCCAGCATGCCAGATGCATTAATCTGCAGCCCTGGAAAGGGGTTAATATTCTGCTTTAAGAGAATCGATGTCTGAATGACTTTCAACAATCCTGGATCTTTCCTGCCAAACGCCTCTTCTGGGTTTATCTCAAGCACATAGGATTTTCCGATTTCTCTGCCGATTAAGGATTTATCCAATCCTTGGATCAATTGGCTTTCCCCTAAACAAACAATACGCGGGCCGAAAACAGCGTGATCTGTATACAATCCTTCTTTTTTAGCGACTTCCTCATTTGTGACATCAAATACTTTTCCAGAATCTTTTATTCTTCCGGTGTATTCCATTTCAATGAAATCACCTTTCTTGACTACTGCCATTCTTGTTCACATTTCCTTTAGTTATTTAAAGATTTTGACCTTTCCTTGTCGCTTTCTTGACAACAACATTTATAAATCCGCCCTATGTTCACCCATTTATGGCTGAAACAAAATTAATGCAAGCTGGTGATTTGAGAGTTGGCGGCTATGTTATCTTTGACAATGTTGCTTGCGTTGTAAAAGACATTCAGACTTCTAAAACAGGCAAACATGGCTCTTCCAAATGCAGAATTGAAGCTGTCGCTCTTGTAGGCGGGCAGAAAAAGATCCATTTGTGCCCTGCAGGCGACAATGTCCAAGTCCCAATCATTGAAAAGAAAAACGCACAAGTTTTATCTGTGCATGATACTCTCGCAACAGTTATGGATAATGAAAATTTTGAGACATTTGACTTAACTGTCACTGATGAATTCAAAGACAAGGTTAAAGAAGGAGCACTCGTCAATTACTGGATCATCATGGATCAACGGGTGATTATGCAGGTCAAATAAACATGGTACGATTTCCTGAAGCAACAACACGCATTTTTGGCAACGTTTTTGTCTGCCGCAAGTGCAAAAGCAAACGACGAGCAAATCATGCGAAGGTGTTAAAAGGGGTTATAGCTTGCCGGCGCTGCGGCGGGACTGTCTTGCGCCCCATTAAAAAGCAAAAAGCATAATGGTGGCAGTTGATCTCCTCCTTGCTGGTGTTTTCTATTTTGTTTTATATTCATTGTACTTTCTTTTTCCCTCTAAATTCCATGTTCAAAGCAAATTTATTATTCTTTATCGGACTAAAATTGGATTACGATTTATGGATAAACTTGCGAAGAGTTTTCCCAGAGTTTTAAAAGTTTTAAGTTATATCAGCATCAGCTCAGGATTTTTAGGAATGGCATTTATTTTTGCGTATTTGTTCAAAGGGGCGTATCTGCTGCTTGTCCAGCCTGGAGCGCAGCCTGTACTCAGCCCTGTCCTTCCCGGCGTCGCTACTGTTCCTGGAGCCCCGATTTTATCATTTACACACTGGATTATTTCATTATTAGTTATTGTTGTTGTCCATGAATTCTGCCACGGGATTTACTGCCGTCTGCATAACGTCCCAGTCAAATCTTCTGGTTTTGTTTTTCTAGGACCATTGTTAGGAGCGTTTGTTGAACCTGATGATAAAAAATTTGAAAAACAAAAAACATATCCACAGCTTTCAGTCTTATCTGCTGGGGCGTTCGCGAATTTTATTTTCGCCGGGATTTTTTTCTTCGTGCTGATGTTCATCTTAAATCCTATTGTAAGCCACGCGGCAATACAAGAAGGAGTGCAGATAACAACGATCCAATCAGATTTACCGATTTCCCAGTCACACCTTCGTCCCGGCATGGTCCTTGACTCCATTAATAATCAAACTGTCTCTGATCCCCAGATATTTGTGAAAATCCTGCGGCAGTATCATCCAAATGAGATCATTTCAATCACCGCGAACAATACAACGAGTTTGGTGCGACTTGCTTCCAATCCAGCAAATAGCTCTTTATCATATCTTGGCGTCGGCGTCACGCCTGCTTCTGTTCATTTGACCGGGATTTTTGAGCGCATGCCTCTACTGTACTCATTTTTTATATGGACTTATGAATTATTCTTCTGGCTGTTTACGATTAGTTTAGGTGTTGGATTGTTCAATTTACTTCCATTAGGGCCTATTGACGGAGGAAAAATGTTTTATGTCGCTTCTCTCTGGATGTTTAAAAAAGAACAGAAAGCGCGGCAAGTGTGGATTTTTATTTCCCTTGTCTGCTTGATCTTAATAGGGATTAATCTTTTCCCTCATCTGCTACGATTACTTTCTTTCCTTTTCCACCCCATCCTCGCTTTATTCTCTTAAAGAAACCAAATAAGGAGTACACTTCCTTGTTCGTGAGAAAACTTTTTCCTATTAATCTTTTCCAGACCCGTCGCTGTGTCTCCCGTTTCTTCTCTAAGTTGAATGGAAGAACCTGCAATACTTCATCCAGCATCAACATCGCCCGCTCTTTCTCTTTTAGGGTAGCAAATTTAATGTGAGAAGCATGATGCTCTTCCTGCGCAGCGAGGAAATACTCATAACAGACAACGCCGACCGCGTGAGAAATATTTAAAACAGGATATATTTTTGACGCTGGAATTGTCACTAAAAAATCGCATTGCAAAAGCTCTTCGTTTCTTAACCCAGACGCCTCCCTTCCAAATATAATACAAATTCCTTTTTGGTTTACTATTTCAGAAATAATTGTCTTTAGCGAGATTGTTTCCCTGACAATATGCGGATCCTTGCCTATCTTCGCTGTTGTCGCGATTAATAAGTTGTACTTTTGTTTTACTTGTTCTAAACTTTTATAGAGAATCGCGTTTTCCAATATCTCCCTGCCATGCATCGCCCTTCCAATCGCCTCTGGCGTATCGAGTTTGCATTTTGGATTTATTAAGATTAATTCCTTTAGATTGAAATTTTTCATCACTCTCGCTACAGCCCCAACATTGCCAGGTGTCTCTGGTTCCACCAATACGATTGCGGTCATCTTATTTGCAATATCCAATTAATTCTTCCTTGCCCATTATTTTTGATATCAACGCCTGGGCTGAACGCTCTTCTATTTTTTCCATTGCAATTATTTCCCTCCCTTTCGCGTACGCATACGCTATTTCCATCGCAACAGTTTTTCCAATATACCCCCCCTTCGAAAAAACATAAAATACACCGCAGCTATCAATTAATTTTAATGCCCTGAATAACGCCTCTTTTTCTTTTTCAAAACTTCTATCACTTAATCCTTTTTTTGGAATTCGCACCTCAATGTTATTCTCCTTTAAAATTCCCGCAAAAAAATTTATATCGTTAAAAAATCTTCTGCTCCCCGCGATGTACACTGATCTCATAAAAGGATTAATTAAGAAATGTTAATATAGTCTTGGATTTGTTGCTTTTTATGTTTGTCGATGTTCACTGCCACTTATCGTTTGAACGATTTCATCATGATTTGCCGCAGGTTTTACAGCGCGCGGCAGACGCTGGTGTAACCCATATTCTTTGCTCTGGCGTTGACCATGAAACTAATGAAGCTGTCTTGAACTTAGCTGAAGCATACCCTATTTTGAAAGCATCTTTAGGCGTTTATCCTTTAGACGCTGTTGGATTAGGACATTATGACGGGGTTTCAAGACCAGTTCACCCATTCGATGTTGATGGAGAATTAGCGCTTATTGAGAAAAATAAAAAAAACGTATTCGCTATTGGAGAGATTGGATTGGATAAATCTGTGCAAGACTGTAAATTAGCTGAACAAAAAGAAGTATTCTGGAAATGCATCCATTTAGCTGAGAAATTAAAGAAGCCAATTGTTGTGCATACACGCAAGGCTGAACTTGAATGTATTGAGATTTTAGAAAGCTCGAAATTAAAACGTGTTGATCTCCATTGTTTCACAGGCAATTTAAAATTAGTGAAAAAAGCAGCTGATTTAGGATTTATGTTTTCCATTCCAGCGGTTATTACCCGCTTGCAGCATTTTCAATCTGTTGTCAAGGAAGTTCCTTTATCCCAGTTATTAACAGAAACTGACGCGCCTTATTTAGCTCCTGTCAAAGATGGACGAAGCGAGCCTGCTGATGTTGTGCAGACTGTGAAAATTATCAGCCAATTAAAAGGAATTACGTCTGAAGAAGCGCGGAATATTATTTTTTCTAATTTTCAACGAATGTTTTTATTAAAAGAAGAGTAAACTATATAAATAACTGTTACACTAAACCTTATAGAGATGTACGATTGTATATCTTCCCTGAGAAAAAGAGGTGTTAAGGTGGGAGAGACACACTCTTTTCTTAGATTTCTATTATCTTTCCTTGATGCCCTGGATTGAGAATTTTTGTATTATTTATTTTATCTTCCTTTCCCTCATTTTCATGAAAGTGCCCGCATAAAGTCAATACTGGTTTTATTTCTTCAACGCACTTTCTCGCGCTTTTATTGCCACGATGCTCCCTCCATAACCAATCCAATCGTGTCCCGTAAACGGGAGCATGGGTTATAAAAACAGATTTTTTATCTTTCAATTCTTTTTTTATCTTTGGAAGCCACTGCTCTAAATCAGGTTCTCTGCTCGCGAATCCACCCATGCCAAACCCAAAAAATATAACGTCTTGAAATAAATATATCTTTTTATGCAAATTAATTATCTTTGGATATTTTTTTACCAGCGCTTCTGTTCCTTCCACTGTTTCGTGATTGCCTGGAATAAATAAGAATGGAATGTTTAAAGCGTATAACGGTTTGATCGCCTCCTCTAAATCAATACTAAAATTAGAAATATCGCCGCAGCACACTACAACATCTGGATTTTCTCTCTTTGCAAGCCGCACAATATTTTTCAATGCATGTTTATAGTTATGGACATCAGTGCACGCTAAAATTTTCATTTGATAAAAAAAGAAAAGAGGATTAAAAAGCTTCCTCTTCACCCAAATAACCTATCATAAACCCTTCCTCTTCCGCACTAATCTCACCATCGAGCAATAATTCGTGCAATTCTGCTTTTGAATACACTCCTTTCATTGTTTCTTCCGCCATAGTTTTCGTGCATATGCTTTCCTAATGGCAGCACTCTTAACTGCATCTGCAAGAGTCTCGCCACCTTTTCTCCATCCAGTTCTGTTGCAAGCATTGCCCCACCTCCACTGCAAGAACAGTGGGAATTTTGCTTAAAAAGCGTTACGTGTGTTTGGCGCGGGCGTCGCGGGCACATTGACTTTAATGACGTAAAAAGAAGTTTTATTGATAGCTGTTTTCTTTACTTTATGGTTGCAGAAATGAATTATTGAAAATCACTCAATGTTTTTCCAAATTCCAAGACATTCTTTCTTCCCGCATCAAAGCCCTTGTTGATCTCTTTCGAGGAAATAAACTTTCCATCGATTAACTCCTTGATACTCCTCTGGAATGTGCGCATGCTTTTCTTGCCGCCATTTTTCTGATAGAGCTCATATAATTCACTTGAGGTTTTCCCTGAGTTTGCCTTTACCAACGCCAATATCTGTTTTTCATCTGGATTCATCTGCTCTACTTTTTTTCTTTGGAAATCCGGTATTTTCTTTATTGCCTCTTCCGCGTGCGTTTTAAGAATTTTTCTTGACGCTTTGTTTTCCGCACAATCGCCCGCGTTCCGCAACAAGAACAATCCCAACCGCACATCTTTCCCCTTGACTGTTTCCTGCACAATCAATGGCAACGCCTCCTGCTCCCAGACATTTGGAACGAACGCGAATTCAATTCTTTCCCTTAAGATCGCTTCTGTCTCATTTTCAGTATAAGGCTTGAATGTCACCATTTCCGGGACTAAGCGGGAACGTATCCTCTGATCCAATTCTACCCCATATTCGGGATTGTTTGTAATCAAAATAATTGTTTTTCTCATTACCTCATCTAAGAGTGTGTACAATATGCCTTGGTCCTCTAATTGATCAATCTCATCCAATACCAAGACCGCATTTTTTTTATTGAGCATTTCTGTCACAACTTTTAATAATTCATCAAAACTCTTGTTATGCGTCCAGGTATATCCTAATTGCTGGCAAAAATCCACAATAATCTTAAAGGGAGTTTCCTTTTTCCAACAATTCACATAGAGACATTCAATCTCATCAGTTTCTTTTTTTACTTCTTCAAGAACATGCAAGGTCGCTACTGTTTTCCCAATACCAGGAGACCCATGAATAATTAAATTCTTTCCATTTCTTCTTTGGAATAATGGTTTTATCGCTGTTGCGATGTACTGCTGCTCATTTTCCCTAAACTTCAGAATTGGAGGCGTAAAATCGACATCCAGCGCGATAGGATTGGAGAATAATGATTCGCTGTCTGAAAGGATATTTTTGAATAATTCGCCCATCTTGTTTAGAGGAGATTTGCTCTATATATGTTTTATTCTTCTTGGAGCATAGGTTTATTAATTTCTGATTATCTTACTTTTTATGCAAAAGAGCATGGAACTGCAGCGAAAGGGAGCTCATTTACTTGTTGGGCTTTTTTTGCTTCTGGCATTAGATCTTACCCGTTTTTTAGGAAAACAATTTATTCTCTTGACATTAGGGTTTATTTTGATTTTATTTCTTCAGATTGAATTTTTCAGGATTGAATTAAAAAAACATATCCCCTTTGTGCATCATTTATGGAGAGACCATGAAAAGAATAAACTGGGGGGAGAAGCGTTCTTTTTATTGGGCGGCATTTTAAGCATTTCCTCGTTTGATTACACTATTGCTTTAGCAGCGTTATCTATGGTTACATTTGGCGATCTAGTCGCTGCGCTTGTTGGAAATACATTTCACCATTATCCATTACGCTACCCAAAACATAAATCATGGGAGAGCGTTCTCGCGGAATTCGCTGTTGATTTAGGATTAGGTATTTTTATTCTTCCGCATGCGCTTATCGCAATTATTATGGCATTGACAGCAACAGCAATTGAAACATTCAGCATTGAATTGGATGATAATTTATTAGTACCATTATTCGCTGGATTTAATGGGCATATTATCCTCTATCTTTTAACATTCTTTAGAATTCTTTAATGCCTGAAGCTGTCAACGCGACAAATCTAACCCCAATCCCGTTTTGCAGCAAGGCGCTGATAATCGCCATGTGCTCTTTGCCAGAACCAGAGGCGAGATTTACCCCAACTTCCAGATCTTTTACTTTCTGTTTTATCTGCGGCTTTAATTCTTCAATCAACAGATCAATATCTTTTTCCGGGTTTATCCCTATGGATTCAAATTGTTTATTATGCGTAAAATTTTTCTTGCCAAAATCATTTGTAATAACTAAAATTTTATCCCACTGGCCTTCCGCCATGATTCTTGAAACATCTGCCCATGTTCCTTTTCCTGTTGAGACATTCACAATTAACTGCATACCACAAAGAACTGGAAATCGTATTTAAGGATGTCGCTTGTTTTTGGATAAGAATTAAAAAAGAAAAGAGGATTATTGCAGCCCCATAACCTCTTCTTCCATGCCAAGCTCTTTCATCTTCTTCTTGATCTTGTCTTTTAAGTCAAGTTCTTTTAAGAGCTCCTTGTAGCGGTTTCGAATTGTTACTTCTGTGACGCCAGCGACATCCGCGACTTCCCGCTGTGTCCGCTTCTCATTATTCATAAGTGCGGCAACATACAACGAAGCAGCCGCGATGCCTGTTGGGCCACGACCAGAAGTTAACTCTTCTTCCCTCGCCTTGTTCAAGATCTCAATCGCCTTGCTTTGGGTTTCCGCAGACAATTTCAACGCAGAGACAAACCGAGACAAGTAATCGATTGGGTTTGAAGGCAAGATGCGAATGCCTAATTCTCGTGTAATAAACCTGTATGTCCGTCCGACTTCTTTCTTGTCAATACCAGACGCCTCAGACAATTCA
>JACRKJ010000016.1 GCA_016219825.1 Candidatus Woesearchaeota archaeon
TTTCATATTTCTTTAATATTCTTTTCAACTCTTCTTCCGCCATGATCACCTTTGATAATTCAGTTTAATGTATCTTTTTAATTCTTCTTCCCATTCAAAGAGAATTTTCCTGCTGTCTAAAAACCCTGTTTCTTCTTTTACTCGTTCACTAATGCGATGAAAGAGATCATTCATTTGTATCTCTGTTTTCGCTTCTAATATATCTGAAAGATCATAACGGACCGCATATTCGACCATCAGCTGTTTTATTTTTGCCCGCAATTGGATATTTTCCCATATCGCATCCCAGCTTCCAGCCCATTCCTTTACCTGGCCGCCAATTGATTTCAAGATTTCTGAATCGCCATTAATTAGAGCGTCTGTTGGAACAAGCTCGTCTGTTTTGCTGTCATATTTCATTAGATCCACAAACCCATTTTCCATTAGAGGATCATCCTCCCAGCTTTTCCTGACTTCTGTAATTTGGGTAATCCTACGAATTTTCTTTAATCCATCTGCTGAACGAATTGGATTCGCGATGATAATTATATCTGTCGCCTTAAATGAGGTTCGTGGCACTTTCAGATCATTGACGACACGATCAAACACGCCATATGGAGAATCCCCATGAATTGTTCCCGCGACTGTATTCGCCAACGCGCCTGTACGCATCGCTTCGTACAATGCTAATGCTTCTGTCGAACGAACTTCTCCCACAATCAACGAAGAATCGCCCATACGCAACGATGTTCGAATGCCCTCATCCGCAGCTAATTCACTTCCGCCTTTCGCCAACGCGCTTCTTACTTTCATTTGCTGAATATTGTAGCCTAGCTCTCTTAATGCGTCTCCAGGAAGCTCAAGCGTATCCTCTACAGTGATAACCCTGTACTTTCTCATAATCTCCACTAAGACTGATCCGAGAACGCTTGTTTTTCCAGAACCACGTGTTCCTGCCACTAAGATCGTTCTATTTCCATCCACTAAAAAACTCAATAATCCTGCAGCAAGGTTATTCATCATTTTATTTTTTATGAATAAAGGGAATGTCCATGGTTTGTCACGATGGCGTCTTATCGAAAACGCCAAGCCAGAGGGGTTTAACGGCTTGCTAATGACTCCTACTCTTGCCCGCACACCTGGAAGAAGCAATTCTGTATCTAATATCGGGTTTGCTTCATCCAAAGGACGGGCGGAAATTAATCGTAATTTTGACGCCCAGCTTTCCACATCCTCAATAGAAGGAATAATATTTGTAATGCATTCATCATACTTTCCATGCACGACAAAAAGGCGGGTATTTCCTGGCGGACTATTAATCGCAATGTCCTGGATATTTTCATCCTGCAATAATGTCTCAATCAAACCAAAGCCAACTGTATACCGCACAAGAATATTCGCCATCTCCTCAATCTCCTGAAAAGAGAGGTCAATGTGTTTTGCGTCAGCTAATTCTGTCAATAAATCCCTTCCGATATTAAAAAACGTCTCCCGCATCTTTTCTGGTTCTGTAAATTCCTCAGCTTTTGGTTGGTGTTCAGCAAGCACTCTTCTCGCCATCTCAATCAATTCGTATTTATCTTCAGAAACCTGAAATTCAGGAGGAATGACATGATATAATGGTTTTATTGTATCTTTGGTATTGAATATTTGGACATAACTATTTTTCCCCAACGCATACGCATCTATCTCTTCCGCGTCTAGAGGAGGAGTGGCCATCAATCTTGTATACATAAAATCCGGGCTGATAACTGCCTTGAAAATCTGGCGATAGACATCACGATTTCCAATCACATACCCGTCAATATATGAATGGGCATAATTGAGCAATTTTGTATTGACAAGCAGTTCGTAGAGTTCAGTCAGCAGTTGGATATATGGTTGCAGCGCAAGTTTGTATTCTTCCGCTGTATTTTTCTCTAAATTTATTTTTTCTTCACGCAATAATCTTCTGCATTCGACAAACGCCCCAACAGGATCTGTCTTTACTAGATTCAAGAATAAATACTGCAGATCCTGCAGTTTTTTTCCCGTGTCTGGAAGCGGACCGAACATTTCCAATGCTGCTTGAGAAAGAATTTTTTTCTGCTTTATAAAGTGGTTATAGATCTGCGCAACTTCAACAAGCATTTGTGTCTGCGTATAACTATATTCGTACTTTTTCTTTTGATGAAACACAATTCTCGCTGTTGGAGACTGGGCAAGCTTCTCGACGACGCGAGACATTGTAAAAGAATCATCCTCAATAGAAGGAATTTGAGAGTATCCCTCGTAGTTAATATGCATCACTTCTTCAGTTCCTTCATCAAGAACCTCGTGTTCACCAGTTTTTAGTTGTTTGCGAAAGAGAGCCATATCACTACTAGGCTATACTCACATCATATTTATTATAGATAAGGTTTAAAGAGCTTCAGTTATATAGTTTTCGTTTCCATGGCGCAAGAACTTCAACAAACAGATACAGGACAAGACATCCTGTTAGATATGAGTTCTCGAATCCGCTCTATGGAAGGAAAATACAATCTTTTGCGCGACCGCGTTTTAATTGTCAACCAGAATATGGTTACAGAATATAAGAAAACATTAAGCGAGATGAAAGCAATCAACAGTGATTTAAAAGAAATCAAGATGGATTTATTCCAAGTCAAGGAAACAATGCGGCATTTAGTGCGAGAAATTGATTTCTTTGCCAGAAAAGAAGATGTGAAGGTGCTCGAAAAATATATTAATCTCTGGAATCCTATGAAGTTCGTGACTGAGCAAGAAGTCATTCAAATTCTTGAACGGCATGAACACAAAAAAAACAAAGAGGTACTCCATGGCACAAAACCAAGCGTATAAAGAAATCAAAGCTGGTGTCTCTGGTTTGGCTGGCGACGCCCCTTCTCCTGATGATCTTCCTGAAGCGCCAGAAGCTCCTGTTGCTGAAACTGTCATTGAAGCGCCGATTTCTGAAGCTGAACCTTCTCTTTCTCCCAGCCCTGTTGAGATCTCTCCTGCACCTGAAGGACAATTAGACATGGAACGCTTTCATGAAATCGCGGAAGCTATTGTGAATGAACGCTGGGAAGAGTTTCTTGGAAAAGTAGGGGATTTAACGATCTGGAAAGAGAAAGTGGATATGAACCTTCTCGCAATCAAACAAGAGCTATTGCGCACACAAGAACGATTCGCACAACTGCAGACTGCTTTAGTTGGAAAGGTCCGGGAATATGATATTGATATGAAAGATGTGCATACTGAAATGAAAGCACTTGAAAAGGTTTTAGAAAAAATCACTGAACCGCTTGTTCTGAACATTAAAGAGTTAAACCGGATTACCGCGGACTTAAAACAAATACGCAGATAATTATTTTTTTATTTCAATTTCTTTTGTTAAGTAATGCACTGTTGCAGCGCTCGCCACTAATAAGAACAACGCCCCAAGAATACGCGGATGTGATAATGTTTTAATCGCCTCTGCACGCGGATTTGTCGCTCCCGCAGCTGGAACAGCGATGGAAACATTTCCAGATGCCCCCAGCCCATAGGGTGAAACTGATTGCTCAAAAA
>JACRKJ010000017.1 GCA_016219825.1 Candidatus Woesearchaeota archaeon
ACAGCTCAATAATTCGGCAATTTCATTTTGTGTCTTTCCATTTTCATCCCATTGGATGATTAATTTACGCTCTTTTGTTGAAATCATAATATAAATACGCAGAACTTATTTATATGCCTTTCTTTTGTCGCTAACTATTAAGTCGATACATTTATAAGCATTTTACCTCTTTGTTCTTTTATGCCTGATACGCTTGAACCTATAGAGGAATTTGGAGACGAACAGCATCCCCAAACTTCCCCTCAAGGAACTGATGAATTCTTTCGCGTGAAATTACCCAGAGGAAAACAAACATTTGGCATTTTAGAACAGCGGTTGGGTGGCAGCAGAATGAGAGTACGATGCTTTGATGGAAAAACAAGAATCTGCCGTGTTCCTGGACGCTTGAAGAAAAAGTTATGGGTGCGAGAAGGTGACTTGCTTCTTATTGAGCCTTGGCAATTAGGCGGCGATGAGAAAGGTGACGTTATTTACAAGTATAAATCCAACCAAGTTGACTGGCTCAAAAGAAAAGGCTATTTGAAAGAGATGGATCAGAAGGAAGAGTTCTAATTTTATAACTACTTCTTTAATCAATACCTTCTTAAATTATCTCGCTTCTCTTTTTTTATGCAATCGAAAGAAAAATTCAAGACAGCAGAAACAGTGTTTGACGCGTCCACTTTGCGAGTACTTCATAAACTTCGGGATAGGGGATATTTTGACGCGCTGCAGGGGCCGATTTCTGTCGGAAAAGAAAGCAATATTTTTTCCGCATTCAAGGATGGAAAATTAACTATCGCCATCAAGATTTATCGCGTGAATAATTGTGATTTCAGACGAATGTATTTGTATATCAAAGGCGACCCGCGATTTACAGGATTGCAAAGCCATCGGCGAAAAGTTGTTTTCGCGTGGGCGCAACGAGAATATAGAAACTTACATTTAGCACGCGACGCTGGAGTGAACGTGCCTATGCCGCACGCTGTCATGGAAAATGTCTTAGTGATGGAACTTGTCGGAAAAAAAGGCGTCGCAGCCCAAAAATTGAAAGATTCCCCTCCAGAAGATTCCAAAGACTTCAGCGAGAAGATTATCCTGTTCATGCGTCTTTTACATTCCCATGGAATCGTGCACGGGGACTTAAGCGAATATAATATTTTGAACTTTGAGGAAAAACCAGTTCTCATTGATTTCAGCCACGGCGTTAAGTTACATACACCCTACGCAGAAGAGTTATTAAAAAGGGATGTGCATAACATCTACAGATACTTTAAAAATAAAGGAGTTTTGCTTGATGAGGATACAATCATTAAAAAAATAACACAATGAAACTACAATATGAATTAAAAATTCCGAAAGAGCGGGTCGCTGTCCTTATTGGGGAGAAAGGGACAACGAAACGAAAGCTAGAAAAATTACTAAAAATCAAGTTGACTATTGACTCTGATGGTGATGTCTTTTTGGATGGAGAAGACAGCTTGAACCTGCATACTGGGCAGACTATTGTCAAAGCCATCGGCAGAGGGTTTAATCCTGAAGTCGCGTTTTTGCTAACTGCTGAGGAAAATGTTTTAGAAATTCTAGACATCAGTGATTATTCTGGCGGGGCTAAGCATAAACTCATCCGTGTACGCGCACGAGCAATTGGAAGCGAAGGAAAAGCGCGAAAATATATTGAAGAATTAACTGGGACACATATCTCTATTTTCGGGAAAACAGTCTCTATCATCGGCAGCTATGAAATGGCAGCTTTGGCTCGAAAAGCAATGGACTCTTTATTATTGGGACAGCGACACGCTACTGTCTACGCATGGTTAGAGAAACATACGAAAGAGACGCATGGGAAATTCTATTAAGGTATTAACGACAGAAGAAGATCTTCTTGCAATTATAGCATCTGATCAATGGATGATGGATATTTTACGCACTGCGCGTTCTTTGGAACTGCCTGATTGGTGGATTGGCGCTGGATTTGTTCGAAATGCTGTCTGGGATTTTTTACATGGATATGAAGAACGAACACCCTTGAATGATATTGATGTTATCTATTTTAAGAAAATCCATAGATCTTCTACAGAATTAGCATTTCTTTTTGATTTGATCGCGGAGAATAAACCGAATCCTCTGTGGGAAAAAGAAAAACAACTCGAAGAAAAATTAACTCGCTATAATCCTTCTCTTTCTTGGTCTGTCAAGAATCAATTTCGTATGCATCTGAAAAATGGCGATCCCCCTTATTTTTCTTCTGTAGATGCTTTAGCACACTGGACGGAAACAGCGACCTGCGTTGGCGTTTCTTTGGATCATAAAGATCAACTTCATTTGACTGCGCCGTATGGGCTTTCTGATTTATTTCAGCTTCTTGTCAGGCCTACACCATTTCTTGCCTATCGCATAGGTATTTATCGAGAACGTATTCTGAGAAAAAAATGGAAAGAAACGTGGCCCCGGCTGCAAATTATTGATTCAATTTAATCTTTTTTTCACGCAACCTTTAAATACATCGATCATATCAAACCAAAAAATGGGCGCTGAACATAAAGTCACTGCAGAAGATTTAGCGAAAAAACAACGAGAGATCTCTGTTTCTGAGTTCTTCGCAAAAAATAGACATCTTTTGGGTTTTGACAATCCTCGAAAAGCACTTCTCATGGCTGTCAAGGAAGCTGTTGATAATTCTCTAGACGCGACACAAGAGATCGGTGTTTTGCCTGAAATTATTGTTGAACTGCATCAATTAAAGGAAGACCGGTTTAAAGTTGTTGTTGAAGATAATGGGCCAGGCATTGTGAAAGAACAAATCCCGAAAGTCTTTGGGAAATTATTGTACGGGAGCAAATTCCATCGTTTACGACAAAGCCGCGGACAGCAAGGCATTGGCATTTCCGCAGTCTTATTGTATGGCCAATTAACCACTGGAAAGGGCATGCTGATCACCTCAAAAACTGGATCTAAAGCAAATGCGCATTATTATGAAATTCATATTGACACACAAAAAAATGAACCTATTATCCGGCAAGATAAAGTCATTGACTGGAAAAAGGACCAAGGAACGAGAATTGAAGTAGAACTGCAAGGTATTTACCAAAAAGGAAAACAAAGCGTTGATGAATTCATTAAAGAAGTCGCATTGATTAATCCCCACGCGAAAATTATGTACAAGGCGCCTGACCAAGACACACTTATGTATATGCGGGGCATTGAAGAACTGCCAAAAGAAGCTAAAGAGATTAAACCCCACCCACATGGCGTTGAATTAGGAGTATTAATTCGTATGTTGCATTCTACGACTACTGGCAGCGTTTCCAGTTTTTTACAAAATGATTTTTCAAGAATTAGTTTAGCATTAGCGCAAGAAATTTGTGGCACTGCAAGGATCAGCCCACGCGCGAGACCAAGTACTATTGTACGGGATGAAGCTGAGGCGATGTACAATGCGTTACAAAAAAATGAAAAAATTATCGCTCCCCCTACAGATTGCTTAAGCCCGCTGGGAGAAGAAGCATTAATTCGAGGATTAAGAAAAGAAATTGACGCAGAATTTTACGCTGCTGTCACCAGAAGACCTTCCGTTTACAGAGGCATGCCATTCTTAATTGAAGTTGGCATCGCATATGGCGGCAGTTTGGAAAAAGAAGAACCTATCCGCATTATGCGCTTCGCAAACCGCGTTCCTTTATTGTACCAGCAAGGAGCCTGCTCTTCCACTGACGCTGTTGTTTCCACAGCCTGGCGAAGTTATGGCTTAAGCCAGAGCAAAGAAAGCCTGCCAATCGGCCCTGTCGCGTTAGTTATTCACATGGCCAGCGTGTGGGTTCCATTCACGTCTGAAGCGAAAGAAGCTATCGCGCCCTATGATGAAATCTTGAAAGAGATGAAGCTCGCTTTACAGGAAGCTGGCAGACAAATGTATTCTTATATCCGCAAGACTGTCAGAGCGAGAGAACAACAAGAGCGCGTTAATTTATTTGAGAAGTATATTCCTGAATTGGCAGCATCCTTAAGCGTGTTAACAGGCGAGAAGAAATTAGAATTACAAGAACATTTAGAAAAAGCACTGAAAAAAGGATTAAAAGATTTACTCGCTGAAGTGAAAGAAGCTGAAAATATTGAGATTAAGGGGAAGCATGTGGCATATGGAGAAAAACAATCAACTTTAGATGAAGGAGAGCATGCAGATGAGTAAAGACGATACGAAAAAAGCACTGAAAGAATTCGGGATTAAGATCACTGACCAAGTGAAAAAAGACAAGAATCCTGAAATTCGCTTTCTTTTACGCAATCTCAGCAATATTATCTATGATCCTAAAACTAAGGTATTAAAATTAGGAAAGAAAGAAGGCACAAGAAGTTTCTTTAATGTGGCGCACGCCAAAAAATTTTTACAGACTGTTGAAGTCGCTTCCGTGATTAAAGAGAAATTATTGGATTCTGGCAAACACTCCAGCTTACGAGATGTGTTCTATATGGTTAAGAGAACGATTCCCGGAACAAACACTAACCTCGTTGATGACCAGACTGAATCTGACAAAGCTATTGAGGATTTAGAAGTCATTACTACATTATCCAGAGAAGAGATGCATGTGAACGCGAATAAAAATGGAAGCGTCGCTGGAAAAGTCGTTATTGAGGATCGCGGGGACACTATTGATTGGAGCAAATTAGGAAGCGGCGGCTGGGCTATTCCTTCGAATGTGGAAGAAATCAAGTTCAAGAAAGTTGAAGCAAAATACATTATTTATATGGAAAAAGCAGCTGTCTGGGAACGCCTGAATGAAGATAAATACTGGCAGAAGAATGACGCTATTATCGTTTCCTCCCAAGGACAGACTACTCGAGGAATCAGACGATTATTACAACGGCTTTATGATGAATACAAATTACCTATTTACGTATTATGTGATGGGGATATTTACGGGGCGTATATCTATTCCGTGATTAAATATGGATCTATCGCTTTAGCGCACGCTTCTGAACGATTAACTATCCCCGGCGTCAAATATGTCGGCATCACTATGGATGATATTGAAAAATATGACCTGAAGAAACATTTCATTAAATTAGATGAGAAAGATTACGCCAGAATCAAGCAAGTCTCAGAATACGAATGGTTTAAAACAAATAAAGAATGGCAGAGACAATTTAAAATGATGAAAGAGTTCAAGGCAAAAGTGGAAATCCAGTCCTTAAGCGCGAAAGACATTAGTTTTGTGAGTGAAACATATCTTCCCAATAAAATAAAAAATAAAGAATTTTTGGATTAATTATTTTACCGGGCCCTGCCAATCGCAATCTAAATATTGCGGACAATCACTTGGTCTTTTTTCCACAATTCTTTCCAATTTGAGCGTTTTTCTTCCATCACTCGCACGCAACATTCTATAATTATTGTTTGTCATATTGTCATGGACGACAATCTCTTTTGGAAATCCGTTTAGGTCTGTTTTGTAATCCACCGCGACAGCCCTCGCTGTTACTGGTGTATCCTCAAATGGCCCACAGCTGTCTGTCTTGTAGCAGTCCATTCTTGTGTAGTCTATACTTGCGCAGCCCATGAAAAGAGCCGCTGTTAGGGGGTAGATAATGGCTTTCATACACTCTTATTTTATTTTTTTGTTCAAGAAGCTATCTGCATTTTTTTAGAAAACATTCCAATTACTTCAGTATTCTTTTCGGCATCTATTTAAACATACGAAAATAAAAATGCCTCATGGTGAGCATTCTAAAAGTGGAACCGCGCTACTCCAGCTCTGAATTTGATTATATTCTTGATGTTTCTCTTATCCTTCAGCAGCACACTGTTCAAACTAGGCCTGGCGGACAGACTATTATGCTAGAACCGAGCCCTCAGCATTTTTCTTTTTCACTCCCTATTAAGAATGAACATCTCACGCAGCATCTTCCTGTCTGCATTTTTTGGATTGGACGGGAACCTTCTATTCAACGCGTAAAAAAAGAGAATGACCTTATAACAGATTATCAAATTAAACTTCCCGCCCGTTTGGATCTTTCCCGCAACCATTGCGCTATCTCCCTCATCCCCCTGCGCCGCTCTTCTGGAGCAATCGAAGTGAACGCCCTTTTCTCTGACTCAAGCACAAATGGAACTACTTTAAACAAGGCTGAGATTGTTGTCGCGGGCCAAAAACAACTTAAGATCAATTTTTTTGTTAATTCTGGCAAGGATCTTGTTTATCTTCCCAATGGATCAATTCTTCAATTCAGCCATGTCTCCAATGATGATCGAAGACCACTTTGTGAGTTGAAATTTCATTATACTGTTAACGTTATCCGAAAGCCCATTATCCAACAACCAGTACAGCCACATCCGCTTCCTGAATCCTTGAAATTTTTTATCTCTATCCGCAATAACATCGTTGGAGAAAAAGATTTTCGCAGAACTATCCCTTATTCTATCCCTCTTCATGAAAAAGAAGTGAACGTCGCTAAACTGCAGAAGATTATTTATGTCGGCACAGAAAAATCTGACGCAAACCATGTTCGGCTTCCTGAAAATTCCTTTGTTGACAGAGTACATGGACGATTAACTGTCTTAGCCCGGCGATCTGCTTTTGGGGAGGCTGAGGCTGTCTTTTTCTATACTGATGACAGCGTCTATGGCACGTGGTTTGATGATTCAGACGCGCTTCTTCCAAAAACAAAAAAGAACATTGGAGCTATGCTGCTTTCCCGCGCTAGACCAACTCGCTTGTTTTCCGGCACTATTCTAGGATTTGGCCGTCTCTCCTCTGAAGATAATCGTCCTGCTTTTGAAGTACGATTAGATTATTCTTTTGTGTAGAAACCTTTTTAAAAGACTGCAAAAGCTCATGGTTTAGATGCCCCAGTAGCTCAGCCGGTAGAGCACGTGACTGTTAAAAGATTTACGGTAATCACGGGGTCGCAGGTTCGAGTCCCGCCTGGGGCGTATTTTCTTTTATGGATTTACCGCTGTCACATATCCGTTTTTGAGAATTACAGAACTTGTCACTTTATTCCTTCCCGCTTTCTTTGACGCGTATAAATTTTTGTCTGTTTCTTTTAGAATTTCCTCTCTTCGCATTTCTTTTGTATGGATCGTGGTTAAACCTATAGAAACTGTCACTTTTTTATTTGGCTGGCATTCTTGATACTTGAAGTTATGCTCTTCCACCGCTTTTCTTAATCTTTCCGCCACTTCTTCAGCTTCATGACTATTTATCTCTGGAAGAATAACAATAAACTCCTCGCCGCCGTATCTTCCAATAATGTCTGAAGGACGAAGCTTTGCCTGGATTAATTCAGCCAATTCTTTTAACAACGCATCTCCAGCCAAGTGACCGTTTGTGTCATTATATACTTTAAAAAAATCAATATCAA
>JACRKJ010000018.1 GCA_016219825.1 Candidatus Woesearchaeota archaeon
ATTCTCTTTGATTGTTGCGTTATCGATGAATTTTCTGGATGCGGTTTTTCATTTGTCTGCAAACACAGCTGTCCATTTAGGGTATATTGCCGTTAAGTTTGTGGTTATTTTTTTAAGTGTGTTTTGCATTGCGTGGTTTTCTAGTATTTCCTTTGCAAACGGGTTATTTACAAGTTTCTTCGGTCCTTTTATGTTTTATATCTATTATCGCATGGCCACTCCAACATTAGACAGGAGTATTTTTACATTGGATGAGAACGTGGGGTATATCTTCCTGCATATGTCTCTGTTATTGATTGCTTATTTAGTCACGTATTATACCATTTTAAAACAAAAAGCTGAATGGGGGGAACAATCACGGTTCAGACTTTGGGGTGTGGTTGGATTAATCGGCTTATTTTATTTATTTGTTCCATATGCTTTTGTAAAACAAATAGGATTACACTTAGAACTATCTGTCATCTGGCTGAAACTGCTGGGGGCGTATTTCCTTATAATTGGAAGTATCGCCCATATTCATTTCCATCGTCCATTCAAATCTACATGTCCAATATTGCATGACGCAGGTTTTGCTTTCATTGCTGGTTCTGCAGCTGTGGTGTTAAACATCGGATTTCACCTGTTGTGGGAAATAGGAAGTCCGCAATATCAAGAATTGCGTTCAACATTATTTACAGACCTTGGGATGGTGCTGATTACAGCCTTATTTTTTTGCACCGCGTTATTTTTAACCGCGAGATGGGTTGGAAAGTCAAGAATCATTGGAATAGTAACCGCGACAGGAATAGGGATAATACAGGCATTTTATTTTACATTAACCTCATGGATGCCTGTAAAAGGAGCGATCCTTAATAGTCTTGTGAATATTGTCATTTTCTTTGTTGTGTATCATTTCGTTTTAAAACTGCGGGAGAGAAGAGATGAATAAAAAAGTCATTGCGGTTATTATTTATGGGATAATGGGAAGTTTTTACGCGTTTGTCGATCCGCGAACAATTGTAAAATTAGGATTAGGTTTAGGAATCCGCCATAATGATCGCGTATTGATTGGGATAATCTTGTTAATTATTGCTGTTTCTTTAATCTACTCTTTATTTTTTCAAAGAAAAAGCAAAAGCTTTTAATAGGTTTTATGCAAGTATTCTTTTATTGATGATACAACATAAAAAGATTCGTGATGTAATTTCTGTTTTCATTGAAATTCCTAAAGGTTCAAGATACAAATATGAGTATGATGAAAGAAAAAGAATTTTCCAATTAGATCGCATTATTTCTGTACGGTATCCAGTAGACTATGGGAATATCCAAAAAACAGTAAGTAATGATGGAGATCCACTAGACGCGATTGTTCTTAGTAGAATTCCTACGTTTTCTGGAAAAGTTATCAAAGCGCGGATTCTTGGTGTTTTGATGATGACAGATGAAGGAAAAAGAGATGATAAAATCGTATGCGCTCCAGTTCAGGGCAATAATAATCTTGCTTCTGTAAAAAAAACAACATTAAAAAAGATTGCACATTTCTTTGCAACCTACAAGAAGCGCGAAGGAAAGGAAGTAAAGATTCTTGGATGGAAAGGAAAAGAAGAAGCAAAGAAAATAATCCTCGCGTCCATTGAACGATATAAAAAAAATAAAAATGGCAATTCTCATTCCTCCAAAATATGAACATCTGGAAGGACAAGTAATCTTTCTTGCTGGTCCAGGCCAAACACCCAGAGCATTTATAAATTTTGACCATCTTCACCTCATATGAGTCTTATAACTTATAAAGAAAAACCTGATGATCCTGAAGAATTAAAAGAGTTATTGCATCCATATGTCAGGGAATGGTTTTTTACAAAATTCGAAAATTTCTCTCTGCCGCAGCAATACAGCATTTTTGAAGTCCATTGCAGGCAAAATATCTTAATTAGCGCCGCGACAGGTTCTGGAAAGACATTATCCTCTTTTTTAGCAGTTTTAAACGAATTAGTGGATTCAGCGGATCGTGGAATTCTCCAAGATAAAACCTATTGTGTCTATATTTCTCCACTAAAAGCCTTAACAAGGGACATTTACACAAATTTAATTGAACCGTTAGCGGAAATTGAAAAAATCGCGAAAAAGTCATTAGGAATTCGAATCGCATTACGAACAGGCGACACAACCGCGGCGGAAAAAGCAAAAATGGCTGTAAAAGCGCCGCATATTCTAGTAACAACACCAGAATCATTAGCAATCGTTCTTTCCTCAATCAAGTTCAGCAGGCATTTGCAGCAGGTAGAATGGTGCATTGTTGATGAAGTCCATTCATTGGCTGAAAATAAGCGCGGTGTGCATTTATCCCTATCATTAGAACGGCTGCAAGCGTTAAGCGCGGACATGTGCAGGGTTGGACTGTCTGCGACAGTCTCCCCATTGTCTGAAGTCGCCCAATACTTGGTTGGTTCTGAACGAAAATGTAAAATCATTAATGTCGATATGATGAAGCAAGTAGATTTGAAAGTCATAAGTCCTGTTCCAGACTTGATTAATGCATCGTGGAATGAACTAAGCAAAGAAATGTATTCTCTGATTGATAAACTAATCCAGGAGCATAGAACAACGTTGATTTTCACAAATACGAGAAGCGCTACAGAAAGAATTGTCCATCATTTACGCACGCATTTTCCAAGAAAATACACAGAAATCGATAAAGACGCTCCAGATGAAACAAGAAGTTTAATTGGCGCGCATCACGGGTCATTAAGCAAAGAACATCGTTTCGCGGTGGAAGACGCGTTGCGAAAAGGGCAGTTAAAAGCGATTGTCTCTTCAACAAGTTTAGAATTAGGAATTGATATAGGGTTTGTGGATCTAGTCATTTGTGTGGGCTCTCCAAAATCAATTGCGCGTTTATTGCAGAGAATCGGGCGTTCAGGCCATCGATTGCACGCGACAGTCAAGGGAAGGATTATTGTCTTAGATCGAGATGATTTAGTGGAATGTAGTGTGATGTTAAAAAACGCGTTAGAGAGAAAAATTGACCAATTGCATATTCCGAAAAACTGCTTGGATGTTTTGGCCCAGCAGATTATTGGCATGGCGGTGGAACAAGTGTGGGATGAGGAAAAACTCTACAAAACAGTGAAGCAGTCTTATTGTTATAAGGATTTAGACAGGATAACATTCAATGAAGTCTTAAGTTATTTAGCTGGGGAGTTTGTTTCGTTGGAAGAGCGAAGTATCTATGGAAAGATTTGGAGAAATGAGGGAAAATTAGGAAAGAAAGGAAAGCTTGGAAGGGTTGTTTACATGACTAATCTAGGAACGATTCCAGACGAGACATTCATAACTGTAAAAGTAGGGGAGCAGTCTATTGGCCATATTGATGAGGGGTTTTTAGAAAAATTAAAACGCGGCGATGTCTTTGTGTTGGGCGGGAACGTCTATGAGTTCTTATTTAGCAGAGGCATGGTCGCTCAGGTCAAGGCAGCTGAAGGAAAAAAACCCACAATTCCATCCTGGTTTTCAGAGATGCTCCCATTGAGTTTTGACGTAGGATTGGAAATCCAGCGGTTTAGAAGATATATGGAAGAAAAATTCAAAGCGAAGCAGACCAAACAGGAAATAATGAAGTTTATTCACGAGTATCTCTATTTAGATGAAAACGCGGCGAATGCGATTTATTTATATTTCAAAGAGCAATTCGCGTATGTAACTATTCCCCATATAAATAAAATACTAATCGAATATTATACAGATCCAGAAGATAAAACCTACATCGTGTTCCATACACTCTATGGCAGAAGAGTTAATGACGTTTTATCAAGAGCAGTCGCGTTCGCGGTTGGAAGAAGCCAGCATCGGGATGTTGAAGTTGGAATTTCTGATAATGGGTTTTATATCACCGTAGAGAAAAAAATGCAGGCGATGCAGGCGTTGAAATTGTTAAAATCAAAAGAATTGCGAAAACTGATGGAAATTGCGATAGATCGTTCTGAAGTTCTGCGGAGAAGATTCAGGCATTGCGCTGTTCGTGCGTTTATGATCTTGCGAAAATATAAGGGTCAGACAAAAAGGGTTGGAAGACAACAGGTTTCCTCCATGATTTTAATGAACGCAGTCAAAAGGATTAATGAGGATTTCTGCATTCTCAAGGAAGCGAGAAGGGAAGTGTTGGAAGATATGATGGACATTCAAAACGCGGAAAAAGTATTGGAAGGTGTTGAAAGTGAAAAAATAAAAGTCGAGGAGATCCACACAAATATCCCCTCTCCATTCGCGTTTAATTTAATTTTAGAGGGGTACGCTGAAATATTGAAGGTGGAAGAGCGCCATGAGTTTTTGCAGCGCATGCATACAATGGTTTTGGCGAAGATTGGGATGAAAAAAGGAAAAGAATTGGAAAAAATTCCTTCCTATGAGGATTTATGGGAAAAAGCTGAAGAGCGGAGATTGCAGGAAAAAGACACCGCGAAGGAAAAATTAAAATTAGAGGCGTTAAACTTAGAGCATGTTCCAAGAAACGCGAAAAGAGAGTTAGTGGAAGTGATTGAAGGCCATAGGGGAGAGTTTAGTTCTGGGTTTATTGCTGGTTTCAAAGAGCATAAAGAGGATATTAAGAAGCGCTGGTCAAAAGAGCTGCAAAAGATTGTCTTTGAAAAGATAGAGTAATTCACTACTTCTTAAAACTCCTATAGTTTTATAAACAAAAATAAAAGCAGAAGTTCGCCATGAATAATACTGAATTTTTTCTTGAAAATGTAACTGGGCTGCGCGACCACTTCAGATGGATCGGAACAGTATTTAATGCCCAAATTCATGTAAAAGATTTATTCCTTCCAGTATCCTTTATTGTGGGAAGTTTTATTGCAGGTGTTATTTTCGAGAAGGTTATCCTGCATTATCTTAAGAAAATAACAAAAAAATGGTCTGGAAATGAAATTATGCATGAAGGGTTGGGGAAAATGCCTGTATTCTGGTTTGTTATGTTTGGGGTGTATGCTGCGATATTAAGTCTCCCGCTGAATAGTGGCATATTCAGGGTATTCCATAAACTATGGGTCATAACTGCGATATTTACCGGAACGATTGTAGTTGCGAGGATAGCAGCTTCATTAGTCAAATTTTATACGAACAAAGTAAAAGGGGCGTTTCCAGCGATCACTATTTTTTCCACATTAATAAAAATTGTAGTCTATATTATCGGTTTTTTAACTATTCTTCAGACCTTGGGTATTTCAATAACACCAATTTTAACTGCGTTGGGTGTAGGTGGTTTAGCGGTCGCCTTGGCGTTGCAGGACACCCTCTCGAACTTATTTTCAGGTTTTCACATTATTGCGTCAAAGCACGTGCGTCCAGGGGATTATGTGAAACTAGACACAGGAGAGGAAGGATATATCGCGGATATTACATGGAGAAACACAATCATCAAGTCGGTTCACAATAATCTCATTGTCGTTCCAAACGCGAAATTAGCTTCAGCGAAGATTACAAATTACCATCTGCCTGGAACAGAGTGCAATGTCCAGCTTGTTTGTGGTGTAAGTTATGGGAGCGATCTAGAAAAAGTAGAAAAAGTAACACTTGCTGTGGCGAAGGAAGTGATGCAGAAAGTTCCAGGAGGCGTCCAGAATTTTCAGTCAACGCTGCGGTTTCACACATTCGCGGATTCAAGCATACAGTTTACATTGACTGTCCAAGCAAAATCCTTTGATGCGTGCACGTTAGTTCAGCATGAATTAATCAAGCGGCTGCATCTGCGCTATAGAAAAGAAAAAATTGATATTCCCTTTCCAATAACAACTGTGCATCTCAAAAAGAAATAATTTTATATACTCTAAAAAAATGGATTTTTCATGGCATTGCTCCATATAGACGATAAAAATTTTGAAAAAGAAGTGGCGCAGAGCAAAACAGAAGTTATTGTTGATTTCTGGGCGGAATGGTGTGTTGATCCGCAAACAGAAATTATGACTTCTCAAGGGTTTTCAATTCCAGCACAGGATGTTAAGACAAAAGATGCATTATTATCACATACAAAAGAAGGAATAAGATCAGATGAAGTTATTCGTTCTTTCACATCAAATAAACTAGGGCATTGCAAACAAATAATTACCTCATCAGAGAGAAAAATTAAAGTTACTGATGAACATCAATTCTTGACTCCAAGCGGATGGAGATCTGCGATTGAACTAAAAAAAGGGGATAAAGTTGCTATTGCCCCAATATATGCCAAGACAAGTGATGAGATAGTTTCAGAAAAAGAAATTCTTTCAGAAAAAGAAATCAAATCTGCAGCACAAGAAAGAATGAAAGTAGCCAAATATATAGAAGAACTACAAGCAAAAGAATTGCTTCCTCTGCTAATAAATAATGAAAAAACAATGATCATTGCTCGCTTACTTGGTAGTCTTTTCAGTGACGGCAATCTTTACACACAATTAAAAAATAATTATCAAGAAATAAGTTTTTCTTCAGGAACAAAAGAAGACGTAGAAAGTGTGAGCAAAGATTTGGAAAGAATAGGATTTAGAAAAATTTATACAACTAAACAAAGAAAAAAAATAACGTTCAATGAAAGATCATATATTATAACTGTTTATAGGATTAAGGTTTGTTCTACAGCGTTGTGGTTATTATGTAAGGCATTAGGAACCCCGGTAGGGGATAAAACAACAAATGTTTATAAAATCCCTGAATGGATAATGAAATCTCCAGTTCCTGTGAAAAGGGAGTTTCTTGCAGCATATCTAGGTGGAGATGGACCAAAGATTGCGATGGCACTATCAAAGAGAAAAGGAAAAGAAGCGTATAATACTCTTAGCTTTAATCATCTGGAATTCCATAAAAAACCAGGTGCGTTAAAAAGCGGATTGGAGTTTGCTCAACAACTAAATATTTTGCTAAAGGAATTTAAAATTCAAGTTAATAATATATTTCATGAACAAGACAAATGTTCAGATTCGCAAATAATTCACCTTGTTTTTAGGCAAAACTTTGAAAATGCATTTAACCTTTACAAAAATGTTGGCTATCGTTATGCAAATACAAAAGAACTTGAATCAAGATATACTGCAGAGTTTATTCGTCAAATACTTGCTCAGAGGCAGGAATGGAGAAGTATCTACAACCAAGTAATCTCTTCTTTTAGAAAAGGAAATGAGAATCATACAGCTATTGCAGATCGTTTTCAGCTTTCATCTGGTACAGTATGGAATTGGGTAAAGAAAAATGTAAAACCTACAATCAAACCACACTACAAGAAGTTTCCAACATGGCTAAAAGAACATACAAAAGGATTATCTGCTGGATTAGTTTGGGAAGAAATCCAAGAGATCCATAATATCTATCTTGAGTCAGTACAAAAAATAACAATGAAAACAAATCATAATTTTATTGCAAACGGATTTGTTGCGCATAATTGTGGCCCATGTCGTTTAATCGCTCCAATATTCGAGGATCTTTCCAAAGAATATGAAGGGAAAGTGAAATTTGTAAAATTAAACGTGGATGATCAGCCAGAACTCGCTTCTCAGTTTGGCGTCATGAGCATTCCTACATTGATTATCTTTGAAAGAGGGCAGGAAAAAGAACGGATTGTCGGCGCGATGAACAAGCAGGCGTTAAAAGCGAAAATAGAAGAAGCGTTAAAAAAATAATTAAATATGCAAAATTGGTTGTTGATCTACATGTTATTTTTTCTTACATAAATCAATTGTATGCTGTAATGCGGATATAGTATCAAACAGGCGTTTATCTCGTTCTTGCAATAATTCTTCATTATCTCTGTTGAGCGTATAATTTACCTCTAATGCTGAATCCAATATGCCTCGTATTTCTGTAAATGAAGTAGAGAAATAGGAGCAAGGGAGAGTGAGCTCATCAATTCTATGTAAATAAAGAATGGAATATTCTGCAATGCGTTCAAGAGCGTTGTTCTTAAGAAAAGGGGGTGCTTGGTTTAATTCTAAAAGCTGGGACGCAGATCTCACTTCATCAATATACGATACAATTAAGGAAGGTTTGCTAAAATCAATATCAAGTACTTCATCTCTAAGTCTACTTTTTGTTGTTGGTGCAGCCAGTGTAGCGCATCCTAATGCTAATGCTGTTAAACCTGTTAAAAGTGTCTTTTTCATAAAGAGAAGAAAATCAAGAGGGTTTATAAACGCTATTATTTAATTTCTTTGTCAAAGAAGGCGATAGCTACGTTGCTGGAGTCTGCAATAAGTTGCAGTAATTGCGTATCATACTCTATGCGGAGAGGTGGATCATTTATTCTTCTATTGTCCGCCCGCGCCACAATCGCGGTAGCCTTTAGGAATGCGCAGCGCCGTGCAACAGTCTCACAGTCGTCATTTCTAGCAAGGTCGATCTGTGCAAAATCTATGAGATACAGATTTCCATTAAACAAGATTTCTTCAATAGCTCTATTTTTATGGTCTGTAGTGCCGTATTTTGATTCCAATCGTTTATAAGCAAAGTAAATGTTTTCCAGAACTCCTTCAGGATCAGTCTGGGTATATTGTAGCTCCTGCGCGAATTGCTCTCGCGCTTGTGTTCTAGAACGTGTCTGTTCTGATCCAGCGCACGTAGTAAGAAGTGCCCCTAAACAAGCTAAAAGTGCCTTTTTCATAAAAAGAAGAAAATCAAGAGGGTTTATAAACGCTATTATTTACTACTATAAGGTAACTATAAAACGAAACATATATAAAGAACCAAATCAATCTATTTCTAACAAAAAAGCTTCTTAAAAGGGGCTATAACACTCAAAAAATGGCATTAAATGATTCATTAGGCGCAATAGCGGAAACAGCTGGCGGTTTAGCATTGGCTACAGGTAGTGCTATCTGCCTTGTAAAGGGAGCGACAGGAACAGCATATGAAATGCCCGGTTATAATACTTTTTTCAACAGTGTCGCGATGGGATTTAATCAAGGCGCTGGCGGGTTTTATATGAATGGGGAAGCGTTCCAAAACATAACATATTGCGTATTAGCTGTGGCTGGATTAGCCCTTGCTGTAAACGGCGTTAAAAAAATGAAATGAGGAAAAACACATGACACTTGACACAATTATTCAAAACTTGCACAACGCATCGCAGAACAGGGAGTTTAGGGAAGCATTTACGAATCCTAGAATTGATAATGAAGAAAAAGTAGATCTTTTAAAAGGAATTGCTGAAGTTCATGGCGAACGCAGTGAATTTTATATTAACCACCAGCCTACGTCTGTGCTTTCATCCGCAGCGTCGCATCGTGAAGAAGATTTAAGTGCAGCTGCGAGCCAATTGGATCCCAACACGTATAAAGAATTGAAAGCAAAATATTTTGATCCTTTATCTGATGAAGGAAAAACTGCGTATTATGCAGAATTAGCAAAGCAAGGTGTGGCAAGAGACGTTCCAGATGAGTTAAAAGAAGCGCACAAATTGCTAAAAAGTGTAGAACGTTTTGAAAAATTAATGGCAAGAGGCGATGTTGAGACCTTGTTTAATGAAATGTACGCAGAAGGGGTGGACCTCAGGGATCTTCCGCCGCATAGGCAGATTGTTGCCGCTGAAGGAAGCAGGTTCGATTATATCTATCATGTGAAAAAAATCGCTGAAGCAAGAACAGCGAAAGCGATTGGACTTGTAAAAAAACATAAGGGCGCTTTAGATAAGCAAATTGAAGCGATGAATCAGGCTCAACCTGGTATGGGATCTGCTCTCGCTGGTGAAACAATGTATAAATCGTATGGTCATGGAACTGAAGTAAGTTACAGGAAAGCGTTGCAGGAGCTTGAAGGCAGAGGCTACAAACGAAGCGACCATAAAGAGCTAAACGGATTAGGATTCACCTATGCGTTCAATGAAGCAGTGAAGAAAGGAAAAGTCAAAGACATTGATGCGTTTAAGGAAGCAGTGAAAAAGCATGGAGAGAAGTAAAATGGCGCTAAAATCTTCTAATGAAAAAAAGCGTCCCTCGCAGCAATAATCGCTTCAGTCGTAATAGGTTGCTCTAGGCAGGATATCGCGGTAAAGCTGCGTCCATTAGAGCAGCAGGCTAGAGAGATATGCTACTCTTATTCTTCAGGCCATACGATTCATTCTTCATATAATAAGGATCGTGCTTTCTCTGATAAAACTAGAGAAGCAGATGATCTGCTTGAAAAGGAATGCGGAAAACAATACTATACAAGGGTTTCATGGACTTGCAAACATGATGGTTTCAGGACAGAATTTAAAAATAAAGGGTTTCGTTGCGGGTATAGTTTTTTTGACGCTGACGGAAATAAAAAATAAATCAAATTTCTTTCTTATCCGTTCTCAAAATCCGTTCTTCTTTAATTAATATCTTCGTCAAGTCTGTAAATGTTTTCACAAACGCCTCAGTTTTTTCCTGTAATTCCTGCAAATAGGCGCCTTTCATTTTTTTGACATCACCATAACTGATGGATTTCGCCATTTTCCGAACTTCTTCATACCATTCCACATATTTTTTATCAACGCGCCGTGTAGAGACAAACGCTTGTGTCAATAAATCGCTTAAATGTTCTGGAGATGGAGGAATGACATTCACAGCCATTAATGCTGCGTGGCCAGCGTCAACCATCGCCCAGTACATCCCTTCAACGCTGGATAAAATGCTGTTATTCGAGCGGATTTGATGGCCGACAGCTCTTTCCATTGTAACAAACACAGCTTCTGGGCTTGGCCGTATCCGTCCTTTTGCCAATAGCACTTTCAATGGGTCGAAAAAACCGCCGACATCAACCAGCACTTCCCCATAACGGATGATGTTGATAATCAATGGCTCACCCTCGCGTAATTCTTCCCAAAACGCGGATAAGGTGACAGTATTGATGTGCAATTCTTTGCTGTATTTTTGGATAGAAATGAGTCTTCCCAATTCTTCGCGATACCAAGCGATCAGTTCATCATCCCAGTTCACGGTGCAGTCATCAATAATAATGACAATGTCAATATCGCTTTTTAGATTGATTTCTTTTTTTGGTACAGAGCCGAATAAGACAACAGATTTGATAATGTCTTTAAATTTCTTATACGCTTTTGTCGCGAAATCAAACGCGATATCTTTATCTTGGTCTAATTTCTGGTTTATAACTCTCTTTTTATGTGAAAGAACTTTTGACCTCATTTTCTAAAACTATTATTACAAAAACCCGTATATAAACCTTCTTGTCCTTACGTATTTGGTGTGTCGCTGAATCTAGATTTCTCTCCCCCGATTTGTCCGCCGACTTCCCGCGGCAGGGTCGTAAAGCTGGAGCCGTATAAGTTAAAGTGTGTTTGTGGGAATTCAATGAAGCTGTTTCTGTAGCCTGAATAAAATGGCTTGCTGTCTGTATTCCAAGAGCCTGCGTTGGGGTCATGCGCATAAAAAGGGCTTTCAAAGTAGGAAAGGATCGCTTGCGTGGGGTTTTGTCCAATTTCAGCTACAAAACCGCCAGCTTCCACAATGCCGCGTGGATCTTGTGGCAATCTCCCACTTGCGCGTTGTTGTGCCCATTGTTTTTCTAATTCTTCCATGATCTCCTTGACAGGGACATTGCCCATCCCGGGTGGGAAATGCGAGTCAAAAAAGCCAAAGTTGTCTGTAATGTGGACATGTTTGACAACATTATGTTTTGCAATTTCTTTTGTTTCTTCAATGATTTTTTTCTTCAGCTCTTCCCCTTCCCATCCAGCCTTGCGTAAGTTATTGATATGCCCAATATCCCATGTAGCCCCGATTAATTTCTCAGCAACTTTCTTTGCTTCACCTTCAGGCATTTTTAATTTTGCGTCATGCATTAATTTTTTCTGTAATGCTTCCCTGGACTTTTCAACAGCGTCTGCTAATTCTTTCGCTGTGCTCATAGGCGTGTTTGTCCAGAAGTTCTCAATGGCGATGAAGGGAGTCTGGTCTTTATACCGTTTATACGCTTCTAAAATAACATTCGAAACAGTTTCTACAGTCTTTTCTTTTGCGAAGTCCCCAACAGGCCTCCAAATGTCGGGTGCTTTCATTTCTGAGGTTGCGGTTACCAACGCTTTCGCAGGCAGCAGCGCCCCATAATCGAGCGCGCGCACTTCAGCTTCACGGTATGCGACGCGTAATCGAAGCTGTTCTTCAGGGTCTTCAGATGTTGTAAGTTGTTTTTGAATTTTATGGGCTTGTTGAAATGATTCTTGTGCTTTCTGCCTTAGTTCTTTAAAATTGAATTCATCCTTTATTTTTTTGAAAGATTCTCCAAATTCTTTCTTATCTTCTTCTTTTGCGAATTTTTGAAAGCGGTCATAAAGTTCAGTATAGGAAGATTCCATTTTCTGGCGAAGGTGCTCTAAGTGCTGGTCAAAGAGGTGAAGTTCCTGGTCATTTTTTAGAATAGTATGTGCATATTGGTCATGTTGGCTTAAACCAGCGTTCACAATAGCCTCATTTTGTTTTAGCCGTTGTTCAATTTTTTCTCGTAAATCTGTAATCTCTTTTTGATACGCTAAAACCTTCAGCTGCTCTTCATCCCATTGTGTCTGGTTCAAGCTATTCAGCCGGTTATCTGGAGTCCAGATATGTTCTTTCCCATCGCGGATGGAAAACTTCTTTTCATATTCCAATCGAGTGACATCGCCTGTATCCTGATTGACAACACCCATCGCGCTCACGCCTCGGTCATACGGCTTGATTTCTATTGTTTCATTTCCCTTCTCATCAAGTGTGCGCGATTCTTCCATCAATCCTTTCCGATATTCCTGCGCGAACACTGCTCCAGCATGAAATACAATAGGGACATTTCCTTTTTTCTCTGGATCAAGTTCTTTCGCTCGTTCAAAAATAGACAATACTTGCCGTTCAGTTCCTTTCCTGGTTTCCTCGCTCCATTTTCCATTCCGCTCATCAAATCCAGCAAGATCCATCATAGGCCCATGCACAGAAGGTTTAGTGCCGGTAAGTTTTGCTAATTGGCGGATGCTTGTAAAATGTTCTTTCGGAATAGCTTCAAATTTATCAGCGGAGAGTGTTCCAATCTCAATATTCTTAATGCCTTGGTTCAATAATTTCCCAAATTCCTCTAATTGTTTCGCGATTGTTGGATTCGTAGGAGCCCCTAACTCAGAATTTGTCATGCGAAACTTTGGAGGAGGATCCATCGGCCCTTCATACTTGCTATAAAAAACACCCATACTTCTTTCTGCAAATCCTTCTTTTTATACATTGCGTTTTAAGGACGGGAATATCATCCTTAATCCACATAATATAAAGCAAAGGTTTGTATCTCTTGCAGCCGTTCCTGCGAAAAAATATTTTTTTCAGCAGCAAATTCAATCAACGCGTCGCTTTTCATAGGTAATGCTGCTCTAAACCGCCGAGAAGTAGTCTCAATCTCAGCTTTTCTTGCGATTTCCATATCTGTTTTAATGTCCTGGATGTAAACTGTTTGTTCTTTCGCTGTTTTCAGCAAAAGTGCGCTTTTTCGCGTACGCTCTTGGAAGAGTCCTGCTAATCGATAGTTTAATGTCCGTAAATAATATACTTTTTCCCGTGCGAGGCTTGTTGCGTTTGCAAAATGAATAATAATGTTTTCTTTGTACATATTTTCTCTTCTCTCATTAAGCAAATTTATGCATTGCTGATGGTTCATGCGATACGCGTGTTTCGCGTCAAGTTCATCGCGTAATGCTTGAATAGATTGTTCTTCAGTAACAAGTGTGGAAGATGTTAATTCTTTAGGCATCTCTATTTTTTCAAGCGTAGGAGATTCATTCGTTGTTTTCTGCATTGTTTCTCGCTCTTGTAATGCCTCTTTAAGTTCTTTATTCACTTGTTTCGCATAAGGAATAAATGTTTCATCCAGATATTTTTCTCCACGTTCAGAATATTGTTCATAACTAAGGATAAGCTGGTCAAGTGTTTCTCCTTCCTTTTGCAATAGCTCAGGAAGTGAGGAAAAAAAGAAGGGAAGGAATGACCGAACAGATTGAATAAGCTTGTAAAATGGAAGTTGTAATATTTTAACTTCAAATTGAATCTGTCTGTCTATTTTAACTAGCGTGTCTAATCGCGCTTCAAGCCCGGAAAAAGAAGAATATAATTCAGGAAAGCGCTGTTCCACGTTCTTAACAAGTGTATAATCTTTCATTTTGTAGAAAGCAGGCGCAATAATCCTTCAACGTCGCTTTGGCGCCGATCCTCCTTATCTTGTTGATAACGAAAACACTGGTATTCCTTCTCCATGTTTGTTAAAACATTAAAATGGTATTCTGGAGAGCGGAGTAATGGTCCTTTCGCGCGCAGTTGCAATGGGACTTTTTCATGGCGGAAAACAAGATACGCTTCAAGTTTTCCATCTGTTCTTTTCTCTGTAAT
Source organism: Candidatus Woesearchaeota archaeon (assembly GCA_016219825.1). GTDB lineage: Archaea > Nanobdellota > Nanobdellia > SCGC-AAA011-G17 > GW2011-AR18 > JACRKJ01. The sequence goes on from JACRKJ010000018.1 coordinate 14,319, forward strand.
GATTGCAAGCTCACTTTCAGGTTGTCTTCCTTGCGCGGCAGAGAGTGTTGTGCTTCCATACCACTGCAGGCTGTCAAGTGCGTTTCGAATTCTGTCGTAGTTTGCATAGATCAGGTATCCAGCAAGTGTGATACCTGCGAGTTTCATAAGTTTTGTCATAAAAAGAATAAAGCGCTTTCTTTTAAAGAAACTTTTCCAAAGAAAATGAAAAATCCTTTAGTCAAAACCAGAAAGATTTCAGAAAAAATCAAGAAAACAGAAATGTATTTAAGCAAGCAGAACTCTAAAAAATGAATAAAAGAGGTGCAGAATGAAAAAAAAGAGTTCAAAAAGATCGAAATCTAAGAAAAGAAAATCAAAATAATAATTCTTTTCTTTTTTACTTTTTTTTCTATAAATTTTTATTAAAAAATAACTTGCTTCTTCGTATCTATAACAACTCCTTTATCAGTAATGTTGAATGCGAACGTCTTTCCAGGATGTTTTGTTCCCCGCATTTTCAAAATTTCCATAGCTCGCACGCGCGCTCCTTTTTGTTTGACATAATACAGAAGAATGATGCTGTCAACCTCAAATTCTAAGGCGGCGGCAATAAATGATCCCTTATGGTCGTCATCTTCAGACGTTAAAACAGCGGTGCATCCCCAGTCTGTGATAAGGTCAAAAAGAGCGAGTGACGCTTCTTTTTTCGATAATTCTTCCTGATAAAGCAAGGCGAAGGAGGTGATGCTGTCAATGACAAGTCGTTTTGCTTTTGTCTTCGCGATGACTGCTTCAATAGTTCCCCCGCCTTCAATCAATACTTTTTTAACTTGTTCAGGTGTGTATTCAAGAAAGATAAACTTTCCTTCTTTTTCTAATTTTTCCAGATCCCACCCAAAATCAAGCATATCTTCATATAATTTCTCTTTTTTCTCTTCAAACGTGATATAAACTCCAGGTTCATTCTTCTGAAGAGCTCCCTGGACTAAGAATTGGATGGCAAAAATAGTTTTTCCAGAACCAGCGCCGCCAGCGACAAGATTGATGCTGTTTTTTTTAAACCCTCCTTGAACAAGGGAATCAAACCCAGAAATACCAGTAGGTATGCGTGAGACAGCTGCTTTCATAGTTTTCCAATCTTTCTCTCACGTTCAACTAAGGAAAATGGAACTTCTTTCGGAAAGACTTGAATGCCTTTTTCCCCGATTGTGAACGGATAAATGTCTAAAAGGTGTTCTTGCCCCCGCATTTTCACGACAGTTAAGACCCGTTCATAGGAGGCTGCTTTGCGGATTCTCGTAACCACAATCATGCCTTCAAATAAGAAATCTTCTGGCCTGAATTGAAAATTATCTATTTCTAAGCTCATGCGTTCAGAAGTGACAAGTACAGTCGCTTCTTGTTTGCGCATGGTTGCCAGAAAATGTAAAATCCCCCTTCTAAACTCTTCTGTGTTGGAGGAATAAATAAACTCAAAGAGCGTCAATGAATCCAGGACAACGCGTTTCACTTTCCTTGATTCCAAAAGCTGCATCGGCGCTTCCATTGAGATCATCCTGCCATCAGAAATTTTCTGCTCTACAATGATAATAAGTCCTTTTTTTTCTAATTCAGCGAGAGGAAGTCCTAAGCTTGCGGCGTACGCGCGCAGGGATTGGGATGTGTCTTCAGCGGTGATAATCATGCTGCATTCTCCATGCTGGGCCCCGTCAACAATGAATTGCAGCGCTAAAATCGTTTTTCCAGTTCCAGGTCCGCCGGTTAATAATATAGAAGAAGCTGGGCGGACGCCGCCTTTGAAAATCTCATCAAGTCCAGGAACACCGATAGAAATAAGTTTGTCAATCTTAAGGGCAGTTTTCTCTTTCTTTATCTGCACTCTTTTTTTCATAATAATTTTCTTCATGCTTGCACTATAAAAAGCTTTTTACTCAGAAGGCTCAGTTGAAAATCTGGTTGTATAACCAGACTGAGGTTATACAAGATAGCTCGGCTATAGATGTCTGATCGCTGTGTTTGAATAGTTCTGGAGCTCACGCTAGCTCCATATTTCTGCTTGAAAGCAGAAAAGATGGA
>JACRKJ010000019.1 GCA_016219825.1 Candidatus Woesearchaeota archaeon
CATATCAGCGAAAGAAAATAGTAAAAAGAAATGGTGGGGAGATTTATGTCGCGTCGATAGGTGATTTAATAAAACTAAAAGAGTTAGCAGGAAGAGACATTGATTTATTCGATTTGAAGAAATTGAGAAAATTAAAGGAGCAAGAAGATGACAAGTAAGGATTTCCCACCTTATTCTGCGGAGCAGGAAGAAAATGAATATCTACGTTTGGGATTACAGTTGCCCCCCATAGAGAGATTACGGCGTATAGAAAGAATGTCTAGAGAAATGTATTATCTCATGCCAGAAAAAACAAGAAAGGTGTACGATAAAATGCGTTGGGGAGAGGACATTACAGATAGATTCTAAATAAACAATTTTTAAAGCGAGAAACAAAACTTTTATCAGTTAACTTCATTAGAAAAGCATAAATAGTTCATTTTAAACAAATAGAGATTAATTCAACCTTTATTTACAGAATAAACCGAATTTATATCTCTATTTCAAAGCCGAAACCCTTATAAACAATCAGAGGTATTTAAATCCAGCCCGTCATGAGAAGACTCAATGGAGCTCACGACATCGTTCAAGCTATGATGCTTGAGGGTTAGTGCCGGGCGACATATTCATCGAACAAGGCGAAACCATTACCGTTTTGCATTCATCAATTCACATTTAGCAAAAAAGACATTGGCCTTTACAGAAAAAGGCAATAATAGGTAGTCAATTACGCTTGTTCTTGAAGATTAATGGAGGAAAAGTACCATGGGAAAAATTAGTCCTGTTTCAGCGAAGTATATTATTCATACAGTGATCCAGATTGAGGGCGCGGTTGACCGTCCTGATGTGATTGGCGCTATTTTTGGCCAGACAGAAGGGTTTTTAGGCGCGGACTTAGAGCTGCGTGAATTGCAGCGTTCTGGAAAATTAGGAAGAATCGAAGTCAAATTAAATTCCGTCAATGGAAAGGTTGCCGGAGAAATCATTATCCCATCAAGCTTAGACAAAGCGGAGACTGCTATTATTGGAGCTGCGTTGGAAACGATTGAAAGGATTGGTCCATGCAACGCGACAGTCAAAGTTGAAAAGATCGAGGATGTCCGGATTTCAAAGCGTACATTTGTCATTGAGCGGGCGAAAGAACTATTGAGAAATCTGCAGGCGAATGTCTTGCCAGATTCGCAGGAGATTACAGAAGAAGTCGCCCAGTCTGTCCGGGCGATGGAGATCATGGAATGGGGTCCAGACAAACTTCCTGCTGGTCCAAATGTTGAAGACTCTGAAGAGATTATCTTAGTGGAAGGAAGAGCGGATGTCTTAAACTTGCTAAAGCAGGGAATAAAAAATGTCGTCGCGATGAATGGGACCACAATCCCGGATTCTGTCAAGGAATTATGCAGAAAGAAAGTGGTTACAGTCTTCGTCGATGGAGACCGGGGCGGGGACATCATCATTAAGGAATTGATGAGCTCGACAGAGATTGATTATGTGACAAAAGCGCCTGACGGCAAAGAAGTGGAAGAGTTGGCGAAGAAAGAAATCCACATCGCGCTGCGGGCCAAAATCGCCGCGGAGCAGTTCCATTTCGAAGTAAATGGGGCGAAATCAAAGCCAAACATCCCGCAGAATGGATTTAGGCGCAATCTTCCCCCTAGGGAATTCCGTGAACAGCGGGAGAATAGGGAGATGAGAGAGATGCCGCAGGCTCCAAAGCCAGAAGTCAAGAGGGATTTTTCCCAATTCAAGGAAAAGTTGGATGACTTACTGGGAACAAGAGGCGCATATCTTTTAGATAAAGATCTCAACATCTTAGGCAAGGTTCCTTCAACAGAACTGGAATCCACATTAAAAGAATTAAACAATGTGAACGCAGTTGTGTTTGATGGTTCTATTACTAAAGAATTAAGCAAAGTAGCGGAAACAAGCAATGTAAGCTATCTCGTCGCGACAAGCTCTAAAATAAGGCCGAATGAGACAAGAGTTGCGATCTTGACGCAGAAAGAGTTAAATTAAAATAGGGAAGAAAGTAAAAAAGAGGATGAGGTGATCAGTGCGTGAAAAAAGCGAAATACATTACATTAGGTATTTTAGTCGCATTGATCGCGTTGCTTCTATACTTAACGCATACGCGTGATTGCGGCACTGATGAAAATTGCTTTAATTGGGAAGCGAAGGGATGTGTCCGTACAACAGTCCAGGCTACGAGTCAAAACAACGAGTTCCGCTACACAATTGAGGGAAAAAGCAAGAATCTGTGTGTCATTAAAGTTGAATTGCTGAAGATGAGTCCTGATGCGCCGGAAAGCTTAAGAAAAGCAATTGAGAATAAAGGAATGTTGTGCGCTGTTCCACAGGAATTATTATTGCAGAAGCCATTATCTAAAATTGAGGAGATTAATGAATACTGCACCGGCCCATTAAAAGAGGTGCTGTTGCAGATTAGTTTGGATAAATTAGAAGAGGTAATTGTAAAGAACATTGGTCCGATTACATCGCAACTGAAAACAGCGCTTGAATCGCTGAACGGAACAGGATAAATCACAAGTAGTTCATATCTCGTTTTGTGAAGGGTGCGGAAACGTGAGTTTCTACGAGGTGGATTATTTTTTAATAATATAAAAAATCTCGTTCTCATATAATAAAATTTGATAGGAATAATGCAGTCGTTTGCAGAGTTGTTCGATCCATCCCCGAGAAGGATAACGCATTGTGTGTCCTCGTAATGTTTTTGTAGAAAAGCTCACGACAATCCATAATGAAGGAACAGAAGTAAGTATTCGTTCCGCGAGTGTATGTGTATTTGTTTCCAATAAATCAACCACCTTGAATAAAAAAGTAACATCTGCTGAGGGGAAATCAGTCATAGATACTAAATCACGCTGCAGCACTTCTCCTTTAAGATGGCGCTGTAAAAAATAGCTTCGAAGCAGATCACAATCTTTTTTCGTTAATTCTACTGCGATGTAGTCTCCACAAAACCCAGCTTGTTCTAAGTAAGGATACGATAATGGGTTTAATCCGCTGCCTAAATCTAAAATACGTCTTGGAATATGGGTAATTCTAAAAATATCCTGGTAGATGTGGGGATAAATATCCATTCGTTCTTTTGTGGAGATATGATGCTCTAACGCGGATGCTGAAGATTTCCAGAAAATTCCATACATGCGGTTGAGTTCATTGCGTATTTCTTTCACAGTTTGTCTAAAAATTGCATTCTTTGCTAAATGTTTCTCATTCACAGTTTTTAATTTTACAAATTCTTTTGGATGTGTTTTAAAATAGTGTTCAATGGAAGAAACAACAAAATCAGGATCCAATCTGTCTAAAGGTCTCTTTTTTTGAATCTGATGAACAAGGAGTTTGTAAAGGGGCATACAATTATCCATAGCTTTAAATTTATAAAATTACTGTATAGGTTGAGAGATTTTCGGAAAATGGCCAGAAAGACATATAAATCTCAAAAACAAAAGAGGGGTATGCAAAGCGCAGAGCTAAAACAGATGCAAATGGAAATTCACGAATTAAAAAGAGAAGTAAGAAGAATAAAAGACATTCTTGCTGAAGAAGAATTAACAGAAGAAGCTGCGAAAAGATTAGAAAAAGCAAGAAGAACGCCAGTATCAGAATATTCAAAATTATAGAAAGGGGGTTTTGTAGAGCCATGAGAAAAAAATGTGGCAAGTTTTTATTTCACCAGATGTGGAACAGTTTTTGAAAAAACAAGACAACTCAATAGCTGATCGGTTGAAAAAAAGCCTAGAAAAGTTAAAAACAGAGAACCCTTCTCATTTTCTTGAGCACTTTGAAGGACAAGGGTATA
>JACRKJ010000020.1 GCA_016219825.1 Candidatus Woesearchaeota archaeon
TCCTTTCGCGAGTTTGAATCCTTCAATAATCGCCCCGCCTTTGCCAATAGCTTGAGGAATATTTTTATAGCGTAATTGGGGGTATTTCTTCATAAACGGTTTTACAGCACTTAAAGTATTGTCCTTGCACCCATTCAACACAACAAGAAGTTCATACTCCTTCTGTAATTTTTTTGTCAGAAAAGGAAGATACAAAGAAAGGGTTTTTCCAATTCGCTTCTCCTCATTATATGCCGGAATAAGTAAACTAAGCTTCATAGGATTGTTTTCTTCGTAATGTATAAACAACTAATACAGCAAACAAGACAGCCATAAGCATAAGAAGGTTGTGGATAACCTGCGCTAAACTCGAATGATATTCCAAAATCAAAAAGATTTCAAAAAGGTTGAACAAGAATAAGATCCAGACAAATTTTCTTCGCTGGATGGAAAGGTTGTAAAATGAGAGCAGATAGCAAAAAGAGAACAATGCCATAACAAGACCAAATTGCCAGACATAAGGGGAGATAGAAAGATACGCTTTTCCAAAAAGAAGAGAAACAACTAAGTCAGGAAAAAGATAAAACGCGGTGACAGCGAAGAACGCCCCAATACCCATAAAGCCCAGGGATTTATACAAAATATGGTTGTTCGCTTTTTTCAAAGCCTCCATTGCGGCGACTTTGGGAAACATGACAGTAGTAATGGAAAACGTGCCGAAGAAAATAGTTCTTCCCAATAAAGACAACGCCGCGTAATAGCCTGCGTCAACAGCGGGAAAAAATCGTTTGACTAAAAAAAGGTCAACAGTGTAAAACGCGGTTAAAAAAGAAAGCGTTAAAAGAATCGGCCATGCGGAAGTAAGCAAACTAAAAAATACAGGGCGTGATGATGAAGTTTTCTCAACATGCTTTTTCACGACAAAATAAGAATGCAGGTAAGAGATAAAAAAAGAGAGCGTGACAGCGAACATTGCTCCGCCAACGCGTAATCCACCCAAAACAAGCAGAATGCCCATGCTTAATTTTACAACGCCTTCTAAGATTGTATTGGTCCCAAGTTGATGAAAAGATTGTAGTCCTTGCAAAATTCCCCGATTAAACGGCAGGACTAAAGCGAAAAGTAGAAGCGGGCTGAAAAACAGAAGCGCGCTAGTGGGAATCTGAAAAAAGGAAGAACCGAACGGAATCAAAAGAAGAAAAACAAAGAGAAATGCGACACTTATTTTAAAAAGAGGACGTGTGGAAGCTGTATAAAGTGAAGAAAGACGGGAATGGTCATTGTTCACTTTGGAGGAGGAGACTAATCTTGTAATCGTAGTTTGTAATGCTAACGCTGGAATATTTACCCAATAAAGAAGCGCGAAAAAAAACCCTAAAACCCCATAATCAGCAGGTCCCAATACTCTGCCCATATAGAAATGATAAAAATAGCCAAGAACATTCGCGATCATCGTAGCGATAAACAAAATAAAGCTGTCTCGAATAAGGCTGTCCTCTTTTTTGTAGGCGAGAAGTTTAGTAAACATTAGACAAACCAGATAAGCGATGAAAAGATAAACTGGATCAAGAGCATGAAAAATACAATCTGGCGTTCAGTGAATTTCCCAGTCTTGGTAAAAAAATGCGGGATTGAATAAATGCCTGGAGCGCGTTTATGGATAGTTCCATCTTTAAAATAACCATAACTCTGCGCTTTAAATTTACTTCGTGCTTTCAAAATAAATTCAATAAAAAAGGGGATAGAGGAGATAATCACCGCCCGCTCCATATCCCCTAAAATCGCGACCGTCGCCAAGACCCCGCCAAGAAGGTAAGTCAATGAGTCACCAGGAAGGATTTTTGCGGGAACCCAGTTGTAATAAAAAAAAGCGAGTAACGCTGCGAACGTAACAACAGCGAATAACGCTCCGATTAATCGTCCATGGGTGTATGCGTAGAACCCAAGCATGCCAAAATATACCAAAGCCATGCCTGTTTCCATGCCATTAAATCCAGCGAGGATATTCACCATATTCGAAGCGCCGACAAAACCCAAGGGAAGTAAAAATAAAGGATAAAGCAAGCCAAAATGCACATGACCGATAAACGGAAGGCTGATAGTGGTCTGTCCAGCATGCACAACCATTAAAGGAATAGCTGCGGTCAGGGTCAATAACGGTTTCTGCCATTGCTTCAACCCAGCGGAGCTTTCTTTGGAGCGTTTAATGATGATATCATCTAAAAATCCAACTAGTGTCACAATCAAGATAGAGTTCATGCCTGCGAGGATTAACAATAAATTTGAAGGCAAGGCGAGCAAACTGTAGCTTGCTTGAAAAAAGAACGTGCGGATAAAGATGTAGAGTAATAATCCAGCGAAAATGCCTGATAAGACAGCGAGCCCTCCAGAGATGGGAACAAGAGGTGTTCCTTCTTTGTTCTGGTCTTTAACAACAAGGTCAATTCTCCATAAATAGCGGATAAGCCGTGGAGTTGAAATCCAAACTGCAAGAAAGCTCACAAAAGCGCAGAGAAGAACAAGATAATTCATAAAGTGAGCAGTATAGAAACCATTAAAAAGATTTCGTGTCTAGCCAGAAAATGCAGAAAATACAGTATGAGAGTGTAGCTATTCTTCAGGAGAAAAATTGGTGGTATCGTGCGCGTCGTGACCTTCTCAAGCAGGTCATAAAGTCCCTTCCAAACAAAAACAAAGCGTTAGAGATTGGCTGTGGTATGGGCGGAAATCTAAAAGTCATAAAAGAATATTTTAAAGAAACACAAGGAATAGACAACGCTGCGATAGCTGTTGAGTATTGTAAAAAAGAAGGGTTGTCGGTGCGGAAAGCAGCTGGAGAAAAGTTAAAGTTTAAAGATAATTATTTTGATTTTATTGTGTGCGCGGATGTCCTGGAGCATATCCCAGAGGATCAAAAAGCGGTGGATGAGATAGCGAGGATCCTGAAACCAAATGGATTTCTGTTCATAACAGTGCCAGCCCATTCATATTTATGGAATAATAATGATATAAGAAGCGAGCATGTACGAAGATATGAAAAAGCGCAGATCAGGAAGTTAGTGAAAGAAAAGTTTAATATTAAAAAAATAAGTTATTGGAATTGTACATTATTTCTTCCAAATTTAATAACGTCAAAGCTCGAGAAAAAGAAGACAAAGAAGAATAATCTAGAATTAATCCCAAAGTCTGTAGATCAGATCTTGTATTATTGCATGAAGATAGAAAACAAGATCATCAAGCATGCTTCATTCTTGCCGCAGGGCGTAAGTATTATATGCCTGGCTCAGAAATGCGCTGAAAAACCCATAAAACGCGGTAGTGCTTGATAGGCTTAAAAGTAGAAAGTGATGTGTCTGCGTGCGTGTCAATCAAGTAAGGAAGATCTTCATAAGTTTTGTTGTCAGCTCTGGAAAGCCCGAACGCGAACCAGATTTCCCGCTGGTTATGATAGCGCGAGCTGCTTCGGTATTTAAAATACTGAAAGTCTGTTTTGTTTTGCGTCCAGAGGTTGTAATCTTGGTAACTCACAAGTTCTCCAATATCCTTTCCCCAATAAAGCATGCCTAGTTCTGCGTACAGGTCAGAGTTTGCAGGTCCGCCAACCAAAAAGCGCTGCGAAGGATAGTCTTTCGCGATTTCTTTCATGTCTTGCGCAAGCAAGTCATACGTGCCTGGAATAAAATAAGGAGTGACTAAAAATAAGATGACAAAGAAAGACAAAAAGCAATGCAGGATAACTTCCCGTTTTTCAAAAAAGGTGCTTAAAAGAAGAATGCCGAATGGAGCGACCGCGAGTGTGTAGCGTGGTTGCGCGTTTAGGAGATATAATAAAAAACTGCAGATAAAGAAGAAAAATTCCCGTCCGTATTTCTTAAAGTTTAATTTTACAAGCAATAACAAAAGCGGGGAGAGAACAACAAAATAAAGTAAATAATCAAACCGTGAATAAGAAAGCGAGCTGTAATTGCCTTGGTGGGAAAGCGTTAAAAAAGCCCCTCCAAAGACGCGGAATAACGTGGCTAGGGGAAAATGAAATAAATAATAATCAAAAGCAAAACGAAGCGAGGCGAACAATCCAAAGACAGCGAAATACCAAAAAAAAGCCTTAAACTGTTTCGAATAAAAAAAAGCAAGTAAAAAGAAGGGGGTAATAAAAAGGGAACCATCCCATATAAATGTAGTAATCCCTAAAATCGCCGCGGAAAAGAAAAAACAAATAGCGTTTCCCCGTTCTTCATATTGTCTTAAGAAATAATAGGAAAGCAACAGGAAGAAAGACGTGGGCAGAAGCGGGCTGATCCAAATGCTCATCATCCAGACAACAGGGGAAAAGATCCATAAAAGCAAGGTTGTTTTTTTTCTTGTAAGCAGATATAAAAGCGCGGCGTCAGCGATTAACCAGAATGAGTTTGCGAGTTTAGCGGTGGTCAATGATGGAAACAAAGACAAAAACGGGGCGAGAAAAACGCCATATGCCCAAGAATGGGTGGAGCGGACTTTAGAAGCGAGCAATCCAGCCACTTCCTTTCCAACGCTTAAATAATCCCCCACATCCCCTAACAATACAGAAGCTGAAAAAATGGCGACGCCGGAAAGGAGAACCCCAAAAACAACCAGCAGGAGCAAAACCTGTTTCCGTTCTGAAAGATGGAGATCAAGATGCATAAGGTAAAGCTAAGAAAAGGATTTTTATGCCTTTCCTTTTACAGCATAATGCCCATTGCTCTCCAGCTGTTTTCATTTCTCGCGGTAATCAATGGATTTCGAAGCTGGCAGGAAGAAAGCCAGTCGCTGACGTCTGAATAGGTCAAGTAATAGGCGACAGGAGCGAGCATCTGGTCAAAGAAGATAGTTCGAATATGCCTGAAATGGAACTGTGTCAAGTAGGAGAAAAAAGCTGAATGCGGCATAATTTTATGCAGGGGGGAGCGGTATCCAAGCATCAAGAAGGGATATAAAAAGAGCATGCCTGCAAGCGAAAGCAGATGCAAAAAAGGCAGGGGCAAACGTGAAAAAACAAATTTGCGAAGCGGATTAAAAAAGCGTAATAAAAAATTATTCTCTTTGCCATAGACCCAAATGCTGATCGTTCCTTTCTTTCTTAAATGCTGTGCCAAAGACAAAAAGCCTTGTTTCGGATCGGGCAAATGATGCAAAACACCAATAGAATAGATATAATTAAAAATGCGGTTAAAGGGGAGATGATACAAATCTGCCTGGACAATATGCACATTTGGTAAATGTTTTGTATTTGCATAAGCGACATCGACAGAATCTCCTAAGTCAACTCCAATAACTGTTTTCGCATGATATTGGGAAGAAAATAAAAGATGCCTTCCCATCCCGCATCCCGCGTCCAAGACGATTTTATTTTTAAAAAAAGAGGGTTTAACAGGGTCAATCCAGTCTAAAAATTGCTGTTCAAATATTTTTGGGATATCAGAATACTTATGCCATTGATAGCTGAATCGTTCCGCAGTTTTCTGTTTTATCTTTTCCAGGGAAACAGGAACAAATCGTGGAATTCCTTTTACAATAGGATAATCGACAGCGCAGTGTGTACAGGTTAATTTCCCTTCAATAATTTCTTCCTCTTCATACTGAAAAACTCTGCAGCGTAAAGAAGACTGGCAGGTAATGCAGACAAGATAGGGGATGAGTGACTGTTTCATAGTGCATAAAGATCCCCTCTTTAACGGAATAAGGTTGGAGTGACAAACACTTCAATCCCAGCTCCAATGACTAACAATCCCACAGCGATAAGTGTGAGAATGAGAACGTCATAAATGACCTTTTTAAATCTTTCTGAGCCAAGCCCATGGTTGATTAAGGCTGTAGAAAGAATGCCGCCAGCTAAACCGCCGATAAAGTAACCCACAATCTCAAAGATCCCATGGACCATATAGCGTAAAAGGCTGATAGTAAACACTTGAAAATAAGTAGCTGCCTTTGAAAAACCTAAGATGCAAGAGTAATTCTCCAACGCGTATCTAA
>JACRKJ010000021.1 GCA_016219825.1 Candidatus Woesearchaeota archaeon
AATTTTTCCCGCGCTTTCTCGACAAAATGCATCATCTGCGTAATATTCGGCAAATAAACCGCAAGATAACTTCCTTGTTTCAACGCGTTATAGGTTATATCAATCACTTTCCATGGCTCTGCTAAATCCAAGAGAATAAAATCAACGTTTTTTTCTTCTATGCCTAACTCAATATCCGCTAATTTTAAAATTACATTCTTTGCTTGGAAGAACTCCACATTCTCTTTCGCAATCTTATGGAATTCCTCTCTCCGCTCATAACTTATTACTTTTTTCACAAACCGCGCTAGATGCAACGCTGACGCTCCTGAACCTGTTCCTGCTTCAACCACAATAGAATCCTTGTCTATATTTGTCCTGGAGAATATTAAACCAACATCTTTTGGAATCATGATCTGCGGGCCGCGCTTCATCTTCGCCAGCAAATCCACGAATGATGGATCAACTATCTTGAATTCTTTTCCTGTATTGGAAATTATTTCTTTGCCTTTTTTTATTTGCTCTTCTTTAATGATGCCTTTGTCTGTATGCAAATCCCCCTCTTTCCAGTAATAGAAACTGCCTTCAGAGAAAAGGACTTTTTTGATTGGCTTCATACTCTTTTTGTTTCCTGAAAGTTTAAAAATGCACCTATTCCAACTCTCGTTTATATTGGTCTATTTTAAACGCTCTGCATGGGTCTAGACATATGCGCGATTCAAAATCTCTCCTGTCGTGTCTATTGCTTGTTGCGTGCTGTCCGCTTTCGTTAAAATACAATACACCCGCCGTATTTCGTTGTCGTACAATATCCCGCAATCATGGAAGTTTTTTGCGTCAATTCCGTACTTATGCGCTACAACGACTTTCGGAGGAAGATGCGCAACTTCATTGATATTCATTGTACTATTCGCGAGAAGAGAGAGAATGTATGCTGCGTGCTCTGTGTTCAGGGTTGTAGAAAGATATAAACTTCTAAATATATTTGCCATTGAGCGGGCTGTTATCGATGGCGCGGACATATTTACGTATGAAAGGTACGCACGTAAATCAATCGGGTAATAATTTAAGAGCACTTGTAAATCATGCACATCAATATAATGAAGCAACGTCACTGCGGGAGCATTATCTGACGCTTGCAACATTTTTTCCAAGAGAACATGGATCTGCAGCTGGTCTTCCTTAATATGGTCTATATCTCCGTCCCACGTCTTTTTCTTGTCTTCTTCTGTTATTGGTATTTCTTGATTTAATCCTAATCTTCCTTTCTCCACTCCCTGCATAATAGCAATCGCAATAGGCACTTTTGTCAAACTTAATGGATAATACTTATTATTCGCGTTAATTCCCATACTCGCACCATTACGGATATTTTCGATATAAACTGAGACGTTTATTTTCTTTTCTTTTATGTACTCTTGCAGCTCTAATCTCAACGGCTCAAAATTCATGATTAAGTAGCTTTTCTCTTCAAGCAACCCACTTGTAATACGCGGCGATAAAAAGAAACCTGTTTTTTCCTGCACTTTTGAAACTAAACTTTCTTTTATTAGAAAAAATGATAAAAAAAGAATTACTCCTATTTGAATGATTATAATCCCATTCTTGACACTATTCTTTATCTTTTTATTGCGGGGAACAGGATTCGAACCTGCGAAGGCACTAAGCCAATAGCTCTTGAGGCTATTCCGTTTGGCCACTCCGGAATCCCCGCGTAGAGTTTATGCTTAAAATTAGATTTATAAATGTACTGTTCTTTAGAAGTATTATGGCCTATCTGCTTTTTTTGAAGAAGTTTTCATTGTCCTTACCTGTGTTTGTACAGAAACTAGAAAAGCTGTTTGGAAAAGTTAGTTTACAACCTGATGAGAAAGGATATGTCTTAACTGGGGAGGCTATTTCTATTGAAAAACTTTTAGAATTGCCTGAAGTCGATGCTGCGTATCAATTGACTACAGATTGGAAACCATTTTCCTTTTTTTCTTTGCGTCAAAACTGTTTAGAGATTTTACAAGACCAAGGAAAGGAGACCTATCGCATTCAGACGAAGTTTTATGATAAGGTTCCTGTTTCTGTTATGTCTATCTATAAACATGTGAATCCGTATGTGAAACATGAAGGATTTGTTCCTGATGAAACAGGTTTTGAACTTGTTTTATTTTTAGAGTTTAAGAAAGATAGAAAGAATATTTTTTATCGTGTTAGTTTTCGTGAGAAGAAAGCAAGTACTACCTCTCTTTCTTATCCGTTTGCAGTTATTATTGAAGAACCACGAACTGTTGAGGAAGTTGCTGATTTATTACGCGTCTGCTGGATTTTTCAATTACCTCTGTATATTGTTACAACAAGTATTGATGAGAAGAAGAAATTATTTTTGAAAGCAAAAGAACTTGTCAAAGGAATTGATTTGGAACAGTTTACGTATTTTATTCAAAGGAATTTACCTCCAGGCTTTACAGTTGTTGGATTTTCAAAACATGCGCAAAAAAGTGAAAAAGAGTTACTTCCTCTTTTCAATCAGAAACTCGCGTTTTTATTTGGGAATGAAACGTATGGACTAAGCCAGGAGCTACGAGATCAAGCAACTGTCTTAATTAAACTTGGACCAGCTTCTAAGAAACCATTCACCGCTTCACAAGCCTTGAGTTATGTTTTAGGATTATATACAGCGAAACAGATTTAAACTCGCTATTTTATTTTTCTTTATGGATGTTCAAGTGATTTTAAAAAAGATGTTTTTTAGATCTGATATGAAGGGAATTATCCTTTATGCACCAAAAGCAATTGAAGAAGCTTTTATTAATGCTGGATTTAAGAAAGAAGCAAAACATCCTGTAGATTGTGTTTTATTCTTTGCAGCAAATAAAGACGCTTTAGAAAAGCATATTGAACCCTTTTTAGAAAAATGTTTGTCTACTGGGTCTATATGGATTGCGTTTCCGAAAGTAGCTTCTTCTCTGAAAGGAGATTTAACGAGAGATATTTTATGGGGATTAATGAAACCGTTTGGGTATAAACCTGTTTCTTTGATCGCGCTTGATGAAACGTGGTCTGGTATGCGGTTTAAGGAAGAATAATTTTACATTACTTTTTCCTCTAAACTCTTTCTTATTTTTTTTCTCGCTTCTTCAATGGTCAGCCTGCTGAAATTTCCCCCAATAAATTCCCCTTCAGCAACAATTTCGCATAATTGCTCTTTTACTCCGCATCTTAGATGATATGGCGTGTTTGTTTTTTCATCGTAGAGCACTGCTCTTTCCCGGATCTCATCACCGCAAAGAGGGTTTCCGCAATAAACTTTCTGCATCATTGTTTTTTTACAATGTCCAGCTTTAGGTGCAGCTCTTTTAAGAATTTGTCTGTCCAGTCTTGTGGCGATCCATCCATTGGATTTTCCGCAGCTTTGTTTTTTGGGAACGCGATCATTTCCCGAATATCGTTAATTCCGCATAATAACGCAGATAATCTGTCAAAACCTATCGCAATGCCCCCATGCGGCGGAGCTCCGTATTTGAATGCGTTTATTAAAAAATCAAATTTCTTCTCAGCCTCTTCATATGCCAATCCTGTCACCGCTAATGAACGTGTCTGCACATCTTTTCTGTGGATTCTGATTGAACCACCGCCGATTTCCACACCATTTAACACAATATCATACGCTTTTGCCCGCACTTTTCCTGGATCTTTCTCCAATAAATCCATATCTTCATTCATTGGGGATGTAAAAATGTGATGCCGCGCCTGCCAATTATTATTCTCTTCGTTTCTCTCAAATAACGGGAATTCAGTGACCCAGCAGAATTTGTGGTCTTCTGGCTTCATTAATTTTAATTTTTCCCCGATCGCCAAACGCACTTGGCCAAGCGCATTTGCCGCTTTTTCAAATTCATCCGCAGTGAATAACAATAAATCGTTTTCTTTCGCGTCTACGGCCTTTATTAATTCCTTCTGCACCGCTTCCGGGAAATATTTAACAATGGAACTTTCTACTTTTCCGTCTTTTGTTACTTTCATCCATGCAAGCCCGCCCATTTTATGCGTTTTCGCCAATTCAATCAGCTGTTCAATATCTGTTCTCGAAAAGTTGCCGCAGCCTTTCGCGTTCAGGCAGTAGACAACCCCGTCTTTCGCTTCCAACGCTTTTGTAAACACACTAAACCCTGATTTTTTCGCAATCTTGCTTACATCCTTTAGTTCCAATCCAAATCGCAAGTCAGGTTTATCTGATCCAAACCTTGACATCGCTTCGTAGAATGTTAATTTTTGAAATGGAGTTTTAATCTCTTCATTGATTGCTTTTTTGAAAATTGATTTTAACAACCCCTCCACTA
Source organism: Candidatus Woesearchaeota archaeon (assembly GCA_016219825.1). Taxonomy (GTDB): domain Archaea; phylum Nanobdellota; class Nanobdellia; order SCGC-AAA011-G17; family GW2011-AR18; genus JACRKJ01. The sequence goes on from JACRKJ010000021.1 coordinate 4,311, forward strand.
CTTGGATAATATCTTCTATCTCAATAAAACTCATTTCCATATCGATCTGCGTGAATTCGGGCTGGCGGTCAATCCTTAAGTCTTCATCGCGCAAACATCGCGCTAATTGGAAATACCTGTCGCAGCCTGCAACCATCAACAATTGCTTATACATCTGGGGGGATTCCGGCAACGCGTAGAATTTTCCTGGATGGACTCTTGAGGGAACTTTGAATACCCTCGCGCCGCCAGGCGTTGTTTTCAAAAGCATCGGCGTTTCAATCTCCAAGAAACTTTGCGAGGAAAGATACTCTCTCGCTGCCTGCGCAGCTTTGTGGCGAATAAGCAAACGCTGCTGCATAATCGGCCTTCGTAAATCCAAATACCGATATTTTAACCGCAACTCTTCACTCGCTTCCATCCTGTCATCGACTTCAAATGGGGGTACTTCCGCTTCATTGAGAATTTCCGCTTCCTCAATCCAGGCTTCAATTTCACCAGTTACTAATTTATTATTTTCCATGCCTTTTGGCCTGGCTTTCACTATCCCTGTTGCTTGAATGACAGACTCGCGTTTTATTTTTTCTCCTGTCTTGAATGCTTTTGATTCTGGGTTAAAGACAATTTGCGTAAAACCATATCTGTCCCGCAAATCTATAAAAATTAAACCGCCGTGGTCGCGGCGAACGTGCATCCATCCTTGCAGTGTTACTTTCTTTCCAATTTCCTTTTTGGTAATCTCTCCACAAGTATGCGTGCGTTTCATATGTTTAGAACCATTAAAATCTTATTTAAACTTTGCCCTTGCTTGTTTTTTCGAGATAGCTTTAAATACAATCTTTCTCTTTGACACGTAATGCAGAATTTTATCCGCTACGCTGAGAAAAAAGGTGCTGACTATGTTGAATTAAAATCCAGTGTCTCTACGCGCACTTCTTTTGAATTAAAGGATACTGTCATCAGGGAGCTTTCGCAGGGCTCTGGAACTATGTATTGCGCGCGCGTGTTTGTAAAAGGAAAAGAAGGCTTGGCTTATTCCACTGAAGAGGATTATAAATCCCTTATTGGCCAAGCGTTGAAAAATTTGAAATTGGTGCAGAAAACAGCTCCTGTCGCCTCTTTGCCTCAATTAAAAAAACGCTTTGTCACCCCTATCCAGAAAAAACCCGCTGATGTTGGTTTGGAAGAAAAGCGCGATACTTTATTACGGTTAGCGAAATTAGGATTGAAGACCGCGCAGTCGGTGCATTTAGGATATATGGAAAACTCAAGAAATTATTCTTATTTTAATTCTGAATCACGGGACTTACAGTGGAATGATGTCCGCAGCACATTCCGCGTACAAGCATTTTGCCATGTGGGAAGCAAAACTGAAACATTCTTGGACACGCTTGGCGGACACCAGGGTTTTGAAATTTTAGATGTGGCTTCAGACTTAGTAAAGAATACAAGTGCTATCGCAAAACAGTTATTAAAAGCAAAAGCTCCTATTGGAGGAAATTTTCCTGTTGTTGTTGATTCACATTTAGGGGGAGTGTTCTGCCATGAATCTGTCGGGCACGCGTGCGAAGCAGACGCTGTCCTGCAAGGAACGTCTGTCATGAAGGGAAAATTAAACACTTTAGTTGGAAGCGAGGCTGTCACTATCATTGATGATGGACTGCAGGCAAGCCATGGGTTGACCTTATTTGATGATGAAGGAGTTTTAGGACATTCCACACATTTAGTAGAAAAAGGAATATTGCATGCGTATTTACAAAACAGGGAGACTGCGGCGTTGCTAAGAATGGAGCCAACTGGCAATGGCAGAGCGCAATCCCTTGCTGATAAACCTATTCCGCGCATGACCTGTACGTATGTCGCTCCTGGCGACTCAAGCTTTGATGAAATCGTTGGAAGCATTCAAGAGGGTTATTATCTGAAAGGAACATTAGGCGGACAAGTCAATCCGTCCAGCGGCGAATTTTTATTCAACGCGCAATACGGCTATTTCATTAAGAAGGGGGAAGTGAAACAGATAGTCAATGCCGCTTCTTTAACAGGCAATATTTTGCAAACATTGTTTGACATTCATTTAGTTGCGAAAGACTTACAGTTTAACGCAGGTATGTGCGGCAAAGAAGGGCAGTGGGCTCCTGTCGGCGATGGATCCCCTCATTTTAAAATTGATAAAGCCCGAGTTGGCGGCCTATGATTGATTCGAAGATTGTTTCATACCTCAAGAAAAGAGTTGACCAGTATGAACTATATTCCGCGACAGACTCATCTTTACAGGTTGTTTTACAGAACAATAAAATTGATTTCGTAAACCAAGGACAGACCAGCGGGCTGGGTGTCCGTGTTGTTGTTGATGGAAAAATAGGATTCGCGAGCACTCTTTCTTTAAATAATTATCAAGAATGCATTCAGCAGGCTATTAAGACCGCAAAATTAAACGCCCCTGATAAAAAATTCAAGCAGTTTGTCGTTCCTGAAACATACTCTAAAGTCCAATCCCTTCATCCAGCATTAAAGTCATTGACTATTGACGATATCCAGGATTATCTTCACGCTGTCCTCGCTTCTGTTTCAGACGCGCAGCTTTCCATCAGCACAGCAACATATGAAAAGAATATAACTGCTATCCATATTCTAAACTCACAAGGCGTTGACTTGACCAGCAGTTTCGGCTCTAATGGATTCTCTGAAGAACTGCTGAAAAATGGAGAAACACTCTCATTTGGACAAGAAGAAAAAACACCTTTAGACCCTGCTATCCTCCAAGAGCATATCAGCCGTTTTCACTCTTTCTTTCCCCGCAACCATATTCAAACACAGACTGTCCCCTTATTGTTCCATCCTGACGCTTTGTCCAGCTTATTTGGAGAAGCGTTTGAGTTCGCCTTGAACGCGGAGAATGTGCAGCTTAAAAAATCAATCTTCGCTGGAAAATTACAGCAAAACGTCTTTGACAAGCAATTGACTATTACTGACACTGCGTTGGATGAGAGCGTATATGGAGCACGCTCATTTGATGATGAGGGAACCGCTTGCAGGAATTTGAATTTGATTAAAAATGGCGTTTTGCAGTCATATCTATATGACAGTTATGCGGCGCACGCTGAAGGGACAAAAAGCACTGGGCACGCCCATCGTTCGTATAACAGCCTGCCGCATATTGGTTCAAACAATTTAGTTATCACGCCTGGAAAAGATTCTGTTTCTGATTTATTGAAAAGGATGAAGAATGGCCTCTTTGTGAAGCAAGTTCTTGGAACACACACCATGAAAGAATCCACTGGAGACTTTTCCCTGGGAATCTATGAAGGGAACATGGTTGAACATGGAGATGTGAAAGAAGGAATCAAAGATGCGATGATTGTGGGGAATTTTTTTGCGTTGTTAAAAAATGTGACCGCGCTTTCTAAAGAGGTTGCGCATAATGGCAGTTATTATATGCCTTATATTTTATTTCCGAAGATTAAGGTCGTCGCTGAGTAGATTATTGCCTGTTTGTCTGCAAGGATAAGACTAAATCTTCTAGCTTATTCAAGTTCCATTTAATGGAATCTGATTTCTTCCTCAACTCGCCATTCCGCAAGTCAAACTTCAAGAATTCCCCGTAGATTTCTTCGACGATCTCCCGCATTTTTAAGACACTGCTAAAGTCTTTTCTAATCGCGTCGTGGACCGCTTTTCTCCCTAGTTCTCCACTTAAATCACATAATCCCAATAAATACGCATTGACTGAAATTTTCAATTCCTTGCTTGTTGGAATCTTTTCCTTTGTTATGATTTCGTAAAAACAGACCGCTTCAGCGAACTCTTGAAGAGCCACTTCTACCATGTCTGTCTCATAATAATTTTTCTGGTCCAGATCCTTTATTCTTTCTTTTATTTTTTTCACAATCTCCGCTGGATCCTCTTTTCGATGCAAGGCGTAAATAATCTGTTTTGATAAGGCGATGACCTCTCTTGAGTTTTGAATAGCCTGTTCTCTCTTTTTCTCAAATTCCTTTAAGTCGGTTCTTATTTGTTCAAATTCCTTCTTGTTGAGCATGTATTCTTTATCATAGAAGTTTATATAAAGATTTGGTTTACATGAGGTTAAATATCGCCTTTATCCGCTCTATCGGGTGGCGTTTTTTCAACCTTGTTTCAATGTTTTTTCTTTCATCCACGATTTCATTCTGCATTACGTTCACGAGCTGATCTATCTCTTGATGAAATTCTTTCCGCTTGCCCTCGCTTCGCAGATCGTCTCTGAAGTTTGGATTGTTCTCTTTGTTGAACACAGCGTCAAAGGAAATTACTCTCATTAACTGCGTTTCTAATTCCTGAATGCGCTCCAGATCATGCTCTATCTCCCGCAGCAGATACAGCACTTCCTGCTTTTGGGTCAACTCATACATCTTCTGCAGCATTTCCTTTAATGGTATATAAAAATCGTCTTCCAACAACGCCAGCGTATTTTTCACTTCTAAACTATGCGATGTTATCTGCTTTATTTTCGCCGCGATCGCGTTTTCTCCAGCCTCATTTGGCGTATGCTGATGCAATAGCTGTTCAATCTCTTTTTTTACCTTCTGGCTGTAATTAATGATTGTCTCTCCCTGGCTTCGCAAATTATTTATATGAATATGCTTCTTTCTATTTTCAAATTCTTTTAATAAATCTTCAACGCTTTTTTGAGTGTTTTTTGACTCTGTCTCCACTTTATGGATCT
>JACRKJ010000022.1 GCA_016219825.1 Candidatus Woesearchaeota archaeon
CAAGACCAAGACATATGCTATAAAGGATAAGATCGTTAATAGTGAAATAAATCCTGAACCAAGCGATGCGAGCGCAAATAGGATGAATCCAATTATTAAAAACAACAAAAAGATTATCACCTTCTTTCCGTTCATTTTTTGTTTAGATTCCATAAAGTTTAAATTCATTACGCTTTTAAAGAATACATTCGCATTACCCTTATGCTTATTGACTGGATTTTGACGAGTATCGCCGTATTTTGGTTATTCGCGGCAAGTTTGTTTGATTTACGAACACGAGAAATCCCAGACTGGCTGAGTTATAGCTTATTTTTTATTGGATTAGGCATACGGGGAATATACTCCATTCTTTATGCAAATGTTTGGTTTTTTCTCTATGGGATTATTGGGGCAGGCATCTTTTTTATAATTGCGAGTAGTATGTATTATACCAAGCAGTGGGGTGGTGGAGATAGTAAATTACTCATTGGGCTAGGAGCTGTTTTTGGCACAGCACCCCAGTTAGGATTTGTTTCTTTTCCGCCAGGATTAATTTTCTTAGGATACCTCTTTGTCAATTTGTTCATTGTCGGCGCATTTTATGGGGTATTGTGGGCAGTTGGACTTGCATTCATCCATCGCAAAGAGATAAAATATTCTTTAGTCCGCAATTGGTTTATTGGAATGATTGTTTCTGGAGTAAGTTTAACCGCAATTTATTATTTTGCCCCATTTTCAACAGTTTTTTATGCTGTTCTTTTACTTACGTTAGTTGTTTTAATCCTATTAAGTTATCCGTTATTGAAAACGATTGAAACGCTTGGATTGGTTAAAAACGTTCCTGTCACGCAATTAACTGAAGGAGACTGGCCTGTAGAGGATATCCAGATTGGGAAAAAAATTATTTATCACGCGAAAGGACTTGGTTTGGAAAAAAAACATTTAGTGCAATTGAAAAAATTAAAGAGAAAAAGCATTTTAATCAAGCAAGGAATCCCTTTTGTTCCTAGTTTTTTTATTGGGTTGCTGCTGACGTTATTGTTTGGGTTATTATTTCCCTTAGCAAGCTTGCTTGCGATAGCGTATTAAGGCCTTCGTCTTTTTTGTTCAAATAACGCGTTTAGAATTTTTTTGTTATCGATTGGTTTTTCCGGCTCAGGTCTCTGCACTGGTTCTAGTTTGGGGATATTTGCAAGGATTTTTTCTTTTACTTCCTGAAGCTCTTTCTCTTCTGCTTGCTTGGGCTGCCAGGAGAATACCACCTTGTCCCCTTGCATCCTTGGAATTATTTGGATAACAAGATGCTCTACTCTTTGTCCTGCTGCTTTTCCGTCCGCGATTAAAATATTTACTGCTTCATTGAAAGTTTTCAAACTTATCGCCAGGTTTTTTATTAAAATTGTTAGTTCCTCAAATTCTTTTCCTCCTAATTGCGTGATTGAAGCTATATGTCTTCTTGGAATAATCAATAAATGACCTTTGTTTGCTGGATTGATCTCTAAAACCGCCAAGAACAATGAATCTTCGAAGATATTGACAGTTTTTAATTTTCCTTCAGACATCAAGCAGAATGGACATTGTGATCCTGCCTGTTGTTCTTTTTCCCCTAGTTCCTGGACAATTTCATCGAATTTTTCTTGTCGTTGTTCTTCTGGCAAAGTATCTAAGAATTGTTTTATCTGGGCGAGCTGTTCGTCTGTTAATTTTCCAGCCATATGTTTCTTTTAGGAAGTTTGTTAATAAAGCTTTCTTAGGAATACTTCTTTATTAGATTAAACCAAGCCTGCGGATTTTTTCTTTTCATTATGCCTGCTGCTTCAAAGACAACTAGATTTTCTACTCCATTGTTTAACATAAATTGAATGTCTTTTTCAAATTCGTTTATAGAACTGTATATTAGTTCATTGCCGAAAATACCTGGACCTAAACAGCCTAACGCGCAATAGAAATTTTCTTTGTATCTTCTTTTGTTCTTTTGAATAAACCGCCTGTAATACCATCTGAAGAATGGATCAAGTATTTTTGGATGGAGCGTTGTATAAATGAAAAAGTTTCTTCTGGTTGTTGGCTTTATTTTTACATCATCTCCGTATTTTTTTCTTAATATTTTTGGAAGAGGGATGCCACTCATAATAACATCGCTTGTTTCTTCTAGTTGATGGACAATTTTATGTAAGTAGTTATTGTTTTTTGCTTTTTTGAACCATAAGTTTAATCCGTATTTGCATAAATTCAAGAACGAATAATCTATCTTTGGCATTGGTGGCTCAACATCTACTTTAACTGGCAATCCTTGAAATTCTAACAGTTTATCGATGCTTTCTTTTGAGCAGTATCCTGAAAACCAATACCCCTCGATTTTGGGAAGAATCGGCCATGCCCCCACTTTAATTGTTTTAGACTCTATTTTTTTCTTCCAGATGAAAAATTCTCTTTTTGTCTCACAAGCAACATAGACTTCAACAGGAAAAGAAAGATTGCGCTTGAACTGCTTCCAGTCTACTTTTTCTGGAAATTCCGACCAGAAGAGAATATTCTTGAACTTTTGCATCTCCTTTCTTATTCTTTAAAACTTATAAGAATTATCCTATTGCCCTTCGCACATCCACAGTTTCAGCGCTTTGCACGCCTTCAATTGTACGAATATCTTCTTCTAACTGTTCTGTTCCGCCTTTTGCCTCATTGGAGACAAAGATTAATCGAATCGCTTTCAACCCAAACGCAACTGGCACAATCTCTTCCTTTCCTACAGCGCCGCCAAACGCAGCAATCTTTTTCTTCGCTTCTTCTTTTACTTTATTCAGATCAATATCTAGCGATTCTGGCATGACTTGGATTGTAATGACGACATTTGCCATTTTAGTTTGGGCCGGTAAAAGAACATAATCCGCAGGCATATCGCGTTCCAACCTTTCTGCAATGCGGGCAACGGAGAATTTCCCCTTTTCCACAGCTTGGACACTTAAATTGTACAGAGCCTTTCATGTTTGCAATCTTGGTTTTACAAGAGTTACAGACCATTTGTTTTGCTTCCATAGCGACTGGGATTTGTGAATCTTTATAAAGGTTTTCTCTTTAAAATGAGCATGGCTAGGATTGTTGTAGGTTTATGCAGCGTTGGATTAGGCCATGCAATCCGCACAAAAGTATTGTTAGACCATCTTTCCAAAAAACATGAATTATTGATTTTAGCAAGCCACCGCTCTTACCATTACCTTAAGCAGTATTTTTCCACTGTTGAAAATATTGAAGGGTTTGAACTTGCTTTTCAGGAAAATAAAGTTTTGACCTGGAAAACCTTGCTGAAAAATCTACGAAAACTAAATAACCAGACGTATAATCGACTTGTCCGTGTCCAAAAGATTGTGGAATTATTTAAGCCGGAACTTGTTATTTCTGATTGGGAATCGTTAAGCAGCATTATCGCGCACAAGCATACTCTTCCTTTGATCAGCGTGGACAACCAGCATTATTTATTATATGGGGATTATCATTTTCCCTTTTCCAGAAGTTTACAATATTGGAAGGCGAAATGGGTGATGAAGGGTTTAATGCGGAGAGCCGCACATTACGTGATTATGCTGCTGCCTGGCAATATACTCAAGAAGAAAAAATTCATTTCTGGCGCTCCCCCGCTTTTACGGCCTGAACTCTTTTCATTGAAGCCACGAAAAGAGGATTATATCCTAGTGTACCAATCCATTAAGACCTATGAAAAATTGTTGGAGATCCTAAAACAGATTCCTGCACAGTTTATTGTTTATGGTTTTGACCGAGATCAGCAAGAGGGAAATTTAACATTTAAACGATTTGATGACGGCGGAAAATTCTTGCAGGATTTAGCTGGAGCAAAAGCTGTCATTACAACCGGCGGATTTACTTTAATCAGTGAAGCGCTTTATCTGCAAAAACCGCTTTTAATTGTCCCAATCCAGAAGCATTTTGAACAGTTCTTGAATGCATTTTATGTGCAGAAAAATAAATATGGGGATTATTCTGAAGACCTGACTCCTAATGCAGTGAAAAACTTTCTCTCCAATTTACCAGAATATGTTCGCTTTCCAAAACGATGGACAAACCAACAATTTTTTCATACGATTGACAAAATCATTGAAGAAAGAACAAGACATTGAGAAGGAAATGTTTTTATAAGTGTAAACTAAAAAGAACCTATGGATTTTTCGTTATTGCAAGTACTGTATTTTCTGTTTCCTGTCGCTATCGCGAACATGATGCCTGTCTTTGTGAAAAAAGTACGGTTTTTGAATATTCCTCTTGATTTCCGCCAGATGTTGTGGGGACAACGAATTTTAGGAAGCCATAAGACATGGAGAGGACTTTTTTTTGGAACATTTGGGGGCATTATTGCCGCGCTGCTTCAATTTTACCTTTATCGCTATTCTTTTTTTCAATCGTTGAGCTTATTTGATTACACAACGATTCATATTCTTTCTTTTGGGTTCAGCATGGGATTGGGCGTTATGATCGGCGATGCTATCGGGAGTTTCTTTAAACGTAGATTGGCGTTAGCGCCTGGAGCGAGCTTTATGCCTGTCGATCAAATTGTCGGGCCTTTAGGAGCGATCTTCTTTATTATACCGTTTTACCGCGTTGGATTTGAATTGTTCTTGGCATGCATGATTATCAGTTTTGTTGTGCATTTAGTTGTAAAATATATTGGATTTTTGCTGAAGTTTGAGCGGAGAAAATTTTAATAAAAAAAGAAAAAATTAGACATCACAGATGCCTTTTTCCGTTACAATGAAGATCGCTTCAGATTCTGGTAAATGTGGAGCGTCTACCATTTTCGCAACCCTTGAGCCTTTCTTTCCCTTTCGTAAATACACACGATAGGTAGAATTATGGCCGACAATATGCCCTCCAATAGCTGTTGTTGGATCTCCAAAGAACACATCAGGCCTGGACATGACTTGGTTTGTTACATACACCGCAAGATTATATCCTGTTGCTAATCGCATCAGCGCATGCATATGCTTGTTGAGTTTTTGCTGGCGATCCGCTAACTGCCCTCGTCCAGAAAAATCCGCGCGGAAGTGGGACATTAACGAATCCACAATCACCAACTTTACTGGAAGACCTTCTTTGATCAAGTCCTCCACTTTTTCAGCCAATAGCATCTGGTGGTCTGAATTAAAGCAGCGCGCGACCTTAATATTTTTCAAGATCTCAACTGGATCAAGACCAGCTGCTTCCGCGATTTGTTTTATTCTTTCCGGCCTGAATGTGGATTCAGAATCAATCCAAACCACTGCGCCAGCTGCTCCGCCTTTTTCTGCTGGCAACTGAGCTGTAATCGCCAACTGATGCGCTAAGGAAGACTTACCAGAACCAAATTCACCATAACATTCAGTGACTGCGCCGCTTTCAATGCCACCGCCAAATAACGCGTCCAGCGCTTTTGAAGCTGTTGTGATCTTAACAATGTTTTCCCGCTTCTTCATCAACTCTTCTCCAGATTCAAAGCCCATGCTCATCGCTTTTCTGGCAGCTTGAATGACTTTTCGAGCAGTGGATTCTGTCAACCCGCCTGCTTCGACTAATTCTCCAGGAGAAGCGACTGCGATAGATAATAGCGTATCGTATCCTGCTTCCTGCAATTTTTCAGCTGTTGCTGGACCAACACCAGGCAGATCCTCCACTTTTTCTGTTTTGACTTTTTTTATTTCTTCAGGCATAGGCTCCTGCACCTGTTCTGCTATTTCTAATTTTCTATTCATCTTCTTCACGCTCCTCTTCCGGATGACTTAATAGAATTTCCTTCATAGCCTCGTTTAATGTCACAAGGACTTTTGGCAGATCGCTCTTTCTCAGATTAAGCTGCTCTGAACGCCATATATCTTCGCCTTTTTTCTTAAAACTGCGAGAAAGGCTTATTGTCTTGAAACCGACTAGCGCGTCTCCAATTTGTTTTTCATTATCCCAGATGCAGACTTCGATTGCACCTGCCCTGTATTTTTTTATTGGTCTGTTTGCCATGTGTTCACTCCTTTCCTTTCGGATTTTTTTCAGATCCTGCTGAGAAAACCGTCAATGGACTCCACGTTTTCCTGTTCGGCTTTTTTTCAACGAGGATACACTTATTTTTGCTTGGATCTTTATAAACCTTGCCCGCATTTGGCGCGGGCGTCGCGGGCTCTTTTTCACAATGCGCTTTTATCACTGAAACCAGTGGAAACCCCAATAATCCCAGAAAAAGAATGATCCCTGCTATTTCCAGCAACCACATCCCCGAGAGAGGATTTGCCTTCTTTTGATAGGTTAGAGGAAGCACAAACCTTTGCGTTACCTGCATCTCTTCATTTTTCTCTCCCTGCAGCTCAATAACAATTTTAGACGCTTTTTCATTTAGTATGCGTGCATGCACTTGCTGCTTACTTTCTGGGAGCACAATCCCCTGCTGCGGAAAAAATTCCAATCCTTCACCATACAATTGAAAAGGTATGGATTGATTCTCTCCGTTCAATAAATAGAATGTTATTGATCCTGCCGCATCTGTTAGTGTAACATTTGCTGGGAAGATTCCTATTTGCGCGGCATACACAATAGGAATACAGAATAAAGAAAGAAAGAAAATCGCTTTCATGGCTGGGCGCTGATTCCAAGATTCAATCTGTATTTTCCACTGAATATTTTTTCTTTTAAGCTAAACCAAAACGAAAGATCCTGCGTTTGCTGTCCTGGCTGCAGCACCACATTAAAAAATGAAAGGGTGTTTTTTATGGTTATTGTCTGATTTCCGAATGCAGCTTGAAGCGTCTGGTTTTTTATTTCTGTCCCATTTTGAAGGTTTAACGCATGGATTCCAATGTGCAATGGAACATTCCCCTGGTTTTTCAGACTCATCCTGCTTTGATTTGTGGTTGTATTTGCCTTCCATTTTCCAAAGTCGATTTTATTTTTTTCTATCTCAAACGCAGCAATGCCTTTGTACTCAAAACTTAGATTCTTTTCAAAAAATTTTCCCTCTTTTGTAAGAATTGCCGCGTTTAGGGTATACATTCCAGGAAGGTCAAAATAATTCAGCGAGAAATTACTCTTTCCGTTTTGGAATTCAAGCAGCTGTTTTTTTACAGGTGTTGTTAAATAGATTGTCACGTTTTTGAGCTCTCCCATCAGAGAGAATGTTACTTGTTTTTGTTTTCCTGGAATTGGAAAGAGCTGTATTCCCTCTTCAGGCAGATCATCCGCATTTAGACTTAGATTCAACTCTGGAAGTTTCGCATCCTCGATTTCGAGTTCCAGTGTGAGAATTGTTTCATTTATAATTACATTTTGCGACGCAGATTGCTGGACGGTTGCTCTTTTCCAAACTGGGATCCCTGCTTCAAAATCATCGAGATTATTTCCCGTGTTTTGGAGATTCTTTCTTCGCAGACTTTGTCCTTTTACTGTTGGCAGGGCAGGCGTTCCTTTCATCAATGAATAATCTGTACTCTCACCCCATGCTACCGCATCTACAGTTTCATTTCCAAAGCGCAAGGCTACACCGCTATTTGCGTTTGGCAAAGTCATTGTCTCTTCATACTCCGCAGCAGGCCAGGTATCATCATCTTTTGTCTCATCCCACTTCTCATCCGCGATCAAGAAATACTGTTTTGGAGCAAGCATTACTGGAGGAAGCGTTACATCTTTATTTGAACTTTTTGTCGCGAGTACATATCCAGAAAGATTGACCGCCTCCGCTGTGGGGTTGTATAATTCCACTGCTTCACCGCCTGTCGGCGTCAATGGATCATACAAGACTTGGGCAATTATTATTTTGTCTTCACTTGCTTTTCCTAGACTCAATACGAGCATGAAGAAAAGCGCTACTAATATTGGTAGTTTGTTTTTCATGGTAAGGCGGGAGACAGAGCGCATCTGCCTCCCAAGGTTAGGGGTTTTTGTGAAACCTAGAAGTACATCCTGAATGTTGTTCAAGAAGCTATCTGCATTTTTTTAGAAAAGATTGCATGAATGGATAAACTATTTTCAATCTTTCTTATATAATTTGAAATATTTTCAACGTGTAAAAAACATCAAGCGCAACCAATAATAAAAAAACAATGGATTCCATGAAAGAATTGACGCGCATCGGGCCTTGAACCCTGTATTGGGAAAATGGATAGAAAAATGCGACGCCCTCTTTTGAAACGCAATCACCAAGCAGATGCGCAACCCAGCCAAAGAATATGACTAAGCCGAGATATCCAAACCCCAATCCATAAAACACCAAGAACAACCCAATCGCTGGAAATATGGAATGAAAAAAGCCACGATGGCCAAAAATAAAATGAATCGGCTTCGCGATAAACCAGAGTTTATTCGCCCATTTGCTGTTAATCGCATCCAAGTCAGGCATGCCGCTAAATACTGTGACGAGAGCAATGAATACAATTGGATAGGAAAGCGGAATAAGCTGGGTTACTGCTAACCCAACTAAAAAGCCCAATGCTACATGCGATTTGAACATCATCTTTTTCACTTTGGATTCAGTTCCGCGATCAACTGCGCTGGATCAGGCTCTTCTGCAACGTTTGCGATTAATTCTGTCCTGTCCATCATTTGGTTTTTGACTACTTTTCCTTTGATAAGCAGCGGCTTGCCTAAGAGATTCGCTTTTATTTTGGCGAAATCTGTTTCTGTTCCTAACAATGATTGAGCGACATCCCGAAAACACACTACCCGCATTGCGGCAGAGCTATCATCTAGCGTAAAATTGAAAATAGGCACTTGTTTTGGAACAACAACCTGATGCTCCATACATTTAAACCCCACTCCTTCTGGCAGGACTTTTTTATTGCAGACTGGGCAGGCGTTATAGGATTTTGGCTCAAAAACCTGGACAATAAAACCAATTGTTTCAATAACTTCATTCTCCACAGCTTCGCCTAATTGCTTGCGCTTAACGGCATTTTCTTTTCTGACCGCGATTTCTATTGGATTGATCACAATCTGGGCTTTATTGCCAATGTGCACTTCAGGACGCTGGATATTATTCTCTTTAACATACGCGTTCTTTATTTTTATAACGTCCCCTTCCTTGCATTTTGCGATTTCCTGGATAAGATTCTCATCCCAGACAGCAACACGAACAGATTCAGTCTCATCTCCCAATGTAAAAGACATGACTTTTCCAGCACGCCCGTTTTTTTGGAATGACCGAGGCTCATACAATGTTATAATCCTCCCACTTACTTCGACATTTCCCATGCCAGGACGCAGATCCTTGATCTTTGACGCCCTTGCTGGAACTGACTCAAATAAACTGACACCAAGATCATTCGCGACAATATGCGCAGCGCCTTCTTTAGAAACCAGATCATTGAGGTCTGCTAACTTCTTTTGAACTTTTTCTTCTACTTGCTCTGGAGATAATTTTGCCGCCGCGACAATCTTGCTTACAATCGATTCATAACTCTGCTGGATCATTGTTCTTTTTCGCTTTTTTGTGGTTAAAAAGATTACGCTGGTCTGGAGTCTATTTGCTCTTGCGGAAGATCCTCATTCAATTTGAACATGAATTTGATCTGAGGATTTTTTACTTTGATGAAATCGCCAAGGATTGTTACTGTTGTTTGCGGAGTTGTGAATGCGGCTGTACATGCCTGCTTTGGATCTTTTTCCTGCCTGCACGCTTTCGCTTTTCCATACGCGGCAGAGAATACAGAAAGATCTGGATCTTTTATTGATCGTTGCGGTGTTATAGTATATACTGATTTTGGAGACGCGATTTCTATTGGGTAGCTTACAGGAGCAAATGTCACTGTCCTCTGCCCATTCTCGATTGTTATTGGATTTTGAATTACTGCTTCCTGAATCAACCTTGTGTATTCATCCAATAAGTCCTGGCCTTGCTTTATCCATTGAAAATAATCAGCAATCGTTTTCCATGACCGTTCCCGGGCATTGAATAAAACATACTGCGTTTTATACGCTTGAAGATATTTTTTTACAGAATCCATGAACTGGGCTTCATAATCTCTTTCTGGATTAAACTGCCCGCATTCTTTTGTCCAAACGATCCACTTTTCCTTTGTTTCCGGATCTATCAACTGGCTGCATTTATTTTTCGCTGGATAACCTCCATTTTGAACAAGGATATTCTGCGCATCTTTGTCTGCCTGCATTACCGCTTCTTTGATATAGAACTGGGCTTTTTCAGCTTCATCGTAAATTTTTAATAATGATGCTGACTGCTGGCCGACAATATTCACTTTGCTGTCCCTATTTTTTTCATTTTGAATAATTGTAAACGCAAGCAGCCCCAATAATAAAATGCTGAATAAAATAATAAATGGGGAAAAAACATCCCCTTCCTTGCTGCTGAACATCTTAATTGACACGCTTGCTCAACTCCACATGTATCGGCTGCTCTGGATTTATTGGATTTGGCACGAGCATTCTTGCTGCAAAGGATAAACTGTAGTCATGCCCCTGCTGTTGATTGCTTGTCTGCGCAATTTCCTCATTGTCTATGAAGAATTTCCACGCAACAGGCCTTTCTTTCTCAATTGGAACATACCAGTCTGCTGTGTCTGTCTCTGGCAATGTTTGTATAATCTCTTCCAGCTGTTTCTGCAGCTGGTTTTTTACTGCTGGATCTTTTTTCATTAAGACAATCGCGTCCTTTACAAGAAAAGATTGTTGTTTTCCATCTTGTGCGAGTAAAATCGGCGTCTCCAACAAATTAAGCAAGGGAACTGTGTTTTGCGTCTGCGCATAGATATACGGGCTAATGACAGCCTCTTTTGGCGACGCGCCGCCTAAAACGAAAAATAAAATACTGAAGACGACAATAATCAAAATTAAACCAATAAATAACAATGGCGCTTCAGGCACTTCTCCCACGCCTGCTTTTTTATTCCACACGATTTACAACCTCCAGATCCAAAATCGCAGGCTTTCTTTCCTTGCTCGAGGCATATAAAACATAGAGTTGTTTTTTGCTACAACTAAACTGCGGAATGGAAGCGCAGATTGGGAGCAATTGCTCAATTTCATCCGGCATTGATTTCGCCTGCTGCAGAATTT
The DNA here is from genome assembly GCA_016219825.1 of Candidatus Woesearchaeota archaeon. Classification (GTDB taxonomy): domain Archaea; phylum Nanobdellota; class Nanobdellia; order SCGC-AAA011-G17; family GW2011-AR18; genus JACRKJ01. The sequence continues at coordinate 11,014 of JACRKJ010000022.1, forward strand.
CCTCTTGATTTGTTTTTAACGCTATTTTGTAAAATGTATTCTCTTTTTGGAAACAATTCCTTAATTGGATGTCTGTGAGTTTCTGCACATCTATAATCCCTGGACGCTGGTTTTCCTCGCCAATACACGCTGGAGAAAGGATATTCCTTAGAAGAATCTCATTTTCAATGCTTGTTGTATGAAAACTTTCAGTTTTGTACGCAATTAAAACAATGTAAAAAAATATCGCGATCACTAGGACAAAGAAAAATCTGATCAGCCATAACACACTTTCTAAGCCGACAGCCCCTTTTTTTGATTTCATTCGCTGCACACCTTTTTTTCCTGCGTTGAGCATAGTGCAATGGTTGTTTCTTTTATTTTTATTTCTAATTTTGTTTGCTCCTGTTTCGCGCATGGAATTGTACTTGGAAAATTTTGTTTTGCATGCTGCATCTGTATTTTGCACGGCTCTTGGAGATTCGCTCTTATGTCCGGCAACAACGTATATTGAAGTTCTACCCTGTTTTGAGATGCTAACGCTGTGTCGTGCAATAAGCTTACTTCCCTCGCCATAACTTCCTGCTCATGATGGGAATTATCCGCAATTCTTGTTATCGCGCCTGCCAACGCCACGACTAAAAAAATAACGAGCACAACCTGGCTTAAAATTTCCTCGATATAACTTATCCCTTGCTTATACCACATTTTGGACAGTTCCCCCATATGAGCATACAGATGGATATTTATCTGCACCCCCCTGTATTTGCGTTACATCAAGATCTGGCTGCTTTTTCTCCCATTGTGGCGTTAAATATTCAAAATGCCAGAATTCTTTCGCGTAATTAACCCAGCCAATGCTGCACATTACGACTCTTACCCTTGCTTTCGCCTCTTCAGACGTATCGAGATTTCCATTCTTTGTCAAATAGATATCCACTGCTTTTCCAGCCACATGTGGGCATTTCTGATAATTATTTGTATCTTGAATCTTTGATTGGACTTTTGGAAGCGTTTGATCCACCCACAATTTTAACCTTGTTTGATAAATCTCATTTGCTTCTCCAACCTGTCTTAGCGGCTTTCCTTGCATAACCTCTCTTGGACCGCAGACTGGAGCAAAAGTCTTTCCTTCAAATTCATTTTGGAACAACTGGATTTGGTCTTGGACAGAACGAGCAGCGCTTACAACAATTACTTTTTCATCTTTATTCAATACCTCTTTTATTTTCGCCAATTGGTCTGCAGCAGCTGGAACTAATTTGCAACGATTGAGACTTTTTATTTTCTCAGCGCATTGGAGATGGTCATCAGTTTGAATCTGCTGCAGGTTGGAAGTCAATGGTGTTTCTTCATTGAATTGCCCCTCTTCAGTTATTTCTTCCGCGCTTAGCGCGATCTTTTCAGCAAACCCGTTTAAACTTGCTTTGCATATCGCGACTTGCTCTAGTTTCAGATTCCTTGCTTGCAGACGGTATTCTTGGACGAAGATCTCATTTAGAGAATGATTTATTGTACAGTCTGCCTTTGCAGATAACCAATTCCCAGATCTAAAATAATACACCTGCATATTTTTTCGCAGTTCTTCTGGAAGGGACTGAACGCTTGCTTTTGGAAGAAGCAATTCTATCTCCGCTGTTTTTACTACACTTGGAGAAAGAGTCTCTGTCTCTTCACTAAACAGCTTTTGCTTCATTAATTTTATTTCAATAATCTGAGGGAAATCCTGCATTTTTGGAAGAGTCGCGTATTCTTCTGGAACAACCTGCTGGTTTAATACAACTGGACTTACAGCGATTGATTTTATAGGTGTCTGCTCTGCATACTGCAGCTCTAATTTATTTAAAAAACCCTGCGGATCTTGGTTCTCAGATGATTTCGGATTATATCTCCACGCAGTATATTTTAGCTGTTTTCCTATTTGTTTTATTGTAAGACGATTCCCATTGTTGACAAATTCCAAGAACATATATGGGTTGTACTGCGTTGTGGAAACTTGGGCCCCAATATCATTTTCAACGCGCTCAAAGTTGTTTAGTGTTTTACATTTATGCGCTTGACAAACGCTTCCCTGCATCTGGCATAAACACAATGTTGGCTTTTCCACATTGATATTTTTCGCGAAAACAGAAAATTGCAACTGCCTGGGAGAGAAACTCGCTAGTTTGCAGGAATCTTTTCCGCCATTATAGAAGAAGAATTCTTGCTTCTCTTTTCCAGCATCAGCGTTTTCCAGCGCAGTTTGTATTTTATCCCATTCAACACTATTGTCGCAGTCCACTTTTCCATAGGCGAGCTCATTAATCTTTGGGATAATAGAAAGATATATGAAAACAACGATCGCAACACCAACTACAATACTAATCAATACTTCTAAGATAAACGTAATATCCCCTCTTTTTCCTTTGATCATCATTTAGAAAATCGCATCTTATGGTATTTATAGATTACTTATTTTGTATTGGCCAAAGGAAGAACATTTTCTACCTGAGTTTTTAGGCCTGTTAATAATTTTCCGCCTTGGCCATAAAGCAAGAAAACCGCCAAAATTAAAACTATTAAAACAATAATCAATGTAACAATTGTATTAAAAGATAATTCAGCGCCGAGTTTGGATTTCATATTTAACATTTAACAGGACAAGCAACACCAAGATCTTTTACCGCGCCTGATTTAGAGTCTGATTTTTTTTGGAATCCGTTTTCTGAACCGCAGGCATATCGTACAAAAGACATGCTTGTATCTTTATCATCATCTGGTGTTTGCCCATCCCCACGATCCGCAAGCCCATTTCCATTTAAATCCACCTTGAAAGCATTTTTACAATACGCAGAATTTTTCAACGCTTCACCGCTCAATCCCTGCGCCTGGTCACAATAGCCCTGGCAGAATTGAATCGCCTGCTGAACATCTGTTCCTCTTGTCGCGCCGCCAAGCAGTCCACTAATGGTGTCTTTGACTTTTGTAAAGCCGCCAACGAAGAAAACCAAGACCAACAATAAAACAACTAGAACGATAATACCGATAATGACGACATTCATCGGCAAACTCTGACCTCTCTTTCCTTTCAACATCTTGTTTTGTTCTCTTCCTTTGTTTCTATTTAAAGGTTTTGGTCTTTTTCAGTTCACTTGCGTTACTTGAGGAGCTGGATTTTGTTTTCGTTCCTCTGCTTTTAGATTAGAGAGTTCTGCTTGATTGACTAAATGCAGACAAATCTGATTGTCTGGATACTGGAATAACTCAATCGCTGAGATTGTATTATCAATTATGATTGGTGTCTGCAGTCTTGAGTTTAGATTATTGCGATCTGGAAGCGCGCATATTCTACCGTAGACTTTTTGCTGTTTCACCGATTTATCTTTATTTTTTAAGACGCAGAGCGTATCTCTCGCCATCTTTTCCGGAATCTCCCCAGCTTTGAGTTGTTTTTCTATTTCTTTCATTTCTTCTAGATTAACATCGCGTTTATTCTGGACATCTTTTACATTGTATTTTCCCATTAAAAATGTTTTGCCTTCTTCAGCATTCTTTCCTTGCAATGCCTGTTTTACAGCGTTCAATTCAGCATTCACGTTTACCCTTATTTCTGGATCAAGCGCGGAGAAAGAACCTGTAGAGACACGCTGGTTTGTTCTCAGTTCTGAAATAACCCATTCTCCTTTCTCAGAGCTTCTCACATAATTTGTTTCAATGAAATATTCTTTTGAATTGTTATTTATCATACTGTCTTCATAAGGACGAAGGATTGGAAATATAGAATTAGACTGCACTGTTTCAAGAATGGGCTTGCATTCAATCGTTGTTCCCGCTGCAAGTTGATTTTCTCCAGCTACATTTACTATATACCCGCAAGGCCCTGGATTTTCTATTTTCTTCCCCGTATTTTGTTTTTCGCGTTTTATGAGTTCATCAAATAGAATTCCTTCAGTGCTTCCAGGCTGATATCGTTCAAATACAGCTTTAGGCTCTTCTTTAAACGCGGAGAGTATTTTCATCCCTTCTGCAGCATTTTTCCCCTGCAATCTTTTTTCTAAATCTTTCGCTGTTTGCATTGAACCAGAAGCCCCAGACCCTAATTCTGTTAAAACACTTCTTGCATCCCCCATAGTTTCAAGCGCATACACTTCAGACACAATCCATCTTCCGCCATTTGGAGAAAGAATATATCGCACACCTGCGTCATATGTGTATCCTGTAATGCTTCCTGGTTCTGTTAATTGAATAAATCTTTGTTCAGAACGAAGAAGATGTGTTGTTGCACTTCCAGTGCAATCATCAATTTCTTGTTTCAACGCGTTTAACCTTCCTACTGCTTTTTGCAATTCCTCAGAAACATCGCAATTTTTTAGCTGTTTCAATGAATCTAATTGCTCTTGCACTGATTTTGCTGAACCTGATCTTCCTTGTTCCCACCCATTTTCATTTGAACGCAGATAGAAGCTATTTGGATAGGGGACTAAAGCAAGATCATTTTCATTGATTTTAAATAATGTCATAAGATTATAGACAGAACTATCTTCGTAGAATTGTTTCTCTGTTCCATATTCAACTTGCGCAGGTGTGAGCGTATTTTCCGCTGGAAGAAGCGATACTGATTTTGGAAGGATATATCGTTCTTTTGTGAATTTTCCATCAATAACATATTCAAA
>JACRKJ010000023.1 GCA_016219825.1 Candidatus Woesearchaeota archaeon
GAGCTCCAGAACTATTCAAACACAGCGATCAGACATCTATAGCCGAGCTATCTTGTATAACCTCAGTCTGGTTATACAACCAGATTTTCAACTGAGCCCCTAAGAGGGAAATACAAAGTTTTTTAAACCAAAAGCGAGCTTTTCAAGGTAATGCAAAAAAAGCTGGTCTCAAAAGATACTCCGTTGGCGGAAATTACCTTAAGAAAATACGAACGGCCAGTCAATCTGCAGAAAAGGGACTTGATAAAAAAAATATGTCTTTCTGTCGGGTTGTTGCAGCCGGGTGATTCACGGGATATTATCGTGGATATTTTCCACGTCTTATTGGAATCAAAACAGCCAGTCAACGCGGAAGAGCTGCAAAAGTTAGTCATCGAATACAGAAAAAAGAGAAAATTAGAATTAAGGGGCATCGCGACATCAAACATTAGAAGGCAGGTGAGAAGATTACGTGAATTATTCTTAGTAGAGAAAGTGAAGAATGAGTACAGGATCTGTGAAAATGAGGAGTTGCATAGGATCTTCGAGGAAAAAATAAAGAAATTTTACATCCACACGATTGTAGAGAGAGTAGAGGAATATTTCAAATTATTGCGATAGAGGATGAAAAAAACAACAGTTCATGTTCTAGGGATGCATTGCGCGTCGTGTGCGCACCTTATTGAAAAAGGATTAAAGAAGGTGCGTGGCGTAAAAGGAGTTCATGTAAACTACGCAACAGAAAAAGTAACAATTGAGTTTTATGAGGATGAAACCACGGAAATAATTATAAAACAAAAAATAAAAGGGCTTGGCTATGACGCGTATGGTGAATTAGAGAAAGAATCGCAGAAAAAGAAAGACGACGCGAAGGAAAAAGAAAAGAATTTCTTGCGGAATATAGTTATCCTGGCAGCGGTCTTGACAGTTCCAATCATCATTCTTTCGTTTCCAGCGTTCTTTAAGATTTATCCGCAGGAAAAAATGAGGTTATATGCCTTATTGATATTGACATCCCCTATTCAGTTTATCCTGGGCTGGAGATTTTACAAAGGAGCGTATCATGCGTTGAGAAACAAATCAGCGACGATGGATACCCTGGTTGCGCTGGGGACAAGCGCGGCGTTCTTCGCGAGCATGCTTGGGACATTCTTTAGAGGAGCAGTCTATTATTATACTGCTGCGGTCATCATCACGCTCATCTTGTTTGGAAAATACATTGAACTGCGTGTGCGCGGAAAAACGTCTCAGACAATTGAAAAATTAATGAACTTGCAGCCAAAAACAGCGAGAATACTAGTAGATGAGAAAGTAAAAGAAATCCCAGTGGAAGAGATCGTTGTTGGAAATATCCTCATTATCCGTCCAGGCGAGAGAATTCCTGTTGATGGAGAGGTTGTCGAAGGCCATTCTTTTGTGGATGAAAGCATGATGACGGGAGAGCCAATCGCGAAAGAAAAGGATCGTGGGGAAAAAGTCTTCAGTGGAACTATAAATAAAAACTGCATACTCAAGATAAAGGCTGTGAAAGTAGGCAAGGAAACAACAGTAGCGCAGATCATCCAGTTAGTGGAAGAAGCGCAGGGAAGCAAAGCCCCAATTCAAGGGACTGTGGATAAAATCTCATCCTATTTTGTTCCAGCTGTAGTGCTTATCGCGCTTTTAACGTTTCTATTCTGGTTTTTCATTATAAAAACTTCAATTTTTTTCGCGTTGAGCATGTTCATCGCTGTTTTAATCATCGCATGTCCATGTGCGTTGGGATTGGCGACACCAACAGCATTGATGATAGGCATAGAGAAAGGAGCTGAGCAGGGGATTTTAATTAAGAACGGAGAAGCATTGGAAGCGGTGCAGTCTATTTCAGCGATAGTGTTTGATAAAACTGGAACATTGACGAAAGGAAAGCCGGAAGTTCTGGAAGTGCTTCCTGTTGGTCCATTGCGCAAAGATGACGCGTTGCGGTACGCTGCGATTGCAGAACGTCAGTCAGAGCATCCAATTGGACAGGCGATTGTGAAAGCAGCAGACAAAATGAAGATGCATGACGCAACAAACTTTGAGGCGTTGGAGGGAAAAGGCGTCAGCGCTGAATATGGGGGAAAACACATCCTTGTGGGGAAGAAGGGATTATTGTTAGGGCATCAAATTAATCTGAAGGTCGCTGAGGCGGACATTCATCGATTGGAATCAGAAGGAAAGACCGTCGTGTTGGTTGCGGTGAATCGGCAGGCAGTCGCGATCATTAGTATCGCGGATAAGATCAGGGAGCACGCGAAGGAAGCGATTCAAAAATTGAAGCAGAAAAAAATTGAGGTGTACATGATGACAGGGGATAATGAGAAAACAGCCCGCGCGGTAGCTCATGAGTTGGATATTGATTTTGTCTTGGCTGAAGTGCTTCCTTATGAGAAAGCTGAGAAAATAAAAAAATTACAAGGTGAAGGGAAGAAAGTAGCGATGGTTGGGGATGGAATCAACGACGCTCCAGCATTAGCGCAGGCAGATCTGGGTATTTCAGTAAGTTCAGGAACAGACATCGCGATGGAAGCTGGAAATATCGTTTTGATGAAAAATGATATGCGCGCGGTGGATACAGCGTTGGAATTGAGCAAATATACCTTAAAAAAGATAAAACAAAACTTATTCTGGGCGTTTGTGTATAATACTGCTGGAATTCCAATTGCTGCTGGAATTTTATATCCTGTTGGGATTGTTTTAAATCCAATGATCGCGGCAGCTGCGATGGCGGCGAGCTCTCTTTCTGTTGTTGTGAACGCGGGCGCGATGAGAAAATATAACCTAAAAGAAGAAAAAACAACAACAAAAAGAAAAGTTTAAAAGCAACGTCATATATTCAAATATACATATTTCACAAGGGTGACCAAAGAAAAACAACCGAGATGTCACAGAGGAATTCTATTTCCCAACGTTATCTACGTCCACGTTGGCCATTTTTAACGCAAAACGCGCAAGGAACATTGCTGATAGATAATATCTCGGTTCAATCGCTGGCAGAAAAATTCGGGACTCCGTTGTATGTTTTAGTGGAACGTGAGATCCGGGAGCGTCTTCGGCGTTTTAAACAAGCCTTTTCGTACAAAAAACTCCGCCCGCAATACGCCGCGAAGTGCAATTCTAACTTAGAGATTCTAAAAATCGTCCGGGAAGAAGGGTTTGAGCTGGACGCGAGCAGCATTGGGGAGATTATTCTTGGCATGCTGGCGGACTTTACCCCAGACCAGATTACCTTTACAAATTTATACAAATCAGAGCAGGATATTCTCTTCGCCACAAAGATCGGCGTCTATGCGTTGACTGTTGATTCCATCGAAGAGTTGCGACGATGCGTCAAAGTGGGGGAGCAATTGAAGCAGCAAGTGCGGGTTTTTTTAAGGATGAACCCAGGAATTACCTTTGGCAAGTATACAACGAAGAAGCAGCAATACGGGATTCCATGGACAGTCGCGAAAAAAGCGATCAATGAAGCGCTGAATAGTCCGTACATTAGTTTGGTTGGTCTGCATTTCCATGGAGCGTATGTCACAGATCCAAAAATTTACTGCATCGCCGCTGAAAAATTATTGAAGTTCGCGTCATACGCGTATCAACGTGGAGCCCCGTTAGAATCTTTGGATTTAGGCGGCGGTTTCCCAGTTGAATACAAAGACAAGCAGGAATTTACGCCGGAAGATGTAAGTAAAATACTGCTCCCTAAACTAGAGAAATTATACAAAGAATATGGTCTTCCAGAATTAAACTTGATCTTTGAGCCAGGAAAATTCATTGTCAACACAGCAGGCATTGGTTTAGTGAAAGTCGTCAGCAAAAAATATCTTGGCCAGAAAAAGAAAGTAGTGACAGATGGTTCAACCTATGCGATGCTCCCAGATCCAATGATCTACCATTGTTATTATGATATCTTGCCTGCGACAAAAATGAATCAGCCTAGAATAAGAACATTTGATATTTGCGGCTGTACCTGCGACTGTATTGATATTATTGGTGCGAACAGAAATCTTCCACGATTAAAAGAAAATGATTTATTAGCGATTATGGATTGCGGCGCGTATTCAAATGTTATGGCGTCAAACTTTAACACGTTACGAAGACCGCCGATGGTGATGATTAAAGAAAGCGGAGAAATAAAATTAATCAGAAGACGAGATCGGTATTCAGAAATGTTCGCCCCGGAATTAGATGTCTTGAAAATCGCGGATCCATACGAATTAAAAAAATTTTACGACTTGTTCAGGATCAATATTGGGAGTTACTGGAATCCAGAGCAGAAAGAGGCAGTAGTAAAAAAAGCAGGGTAACGTATAGATAAGCTTATAATTATTTCATTTCTAGTGTTGTCTGATTAAGAACATGGATACGCAAACAATTAAAGCAGCACAAGACGCATTAAAAATGGCTCCAAACGGTATTTACTCAAAGGTAGCACCCGTCGAACCAGTAAGAGAATTCTCTGCAGAAGGCAGATTCGGGGTGGCAGATTCATTACAGCAATGTTTAGAAGCAGGTTACCAGCCTTTTTTCATGCCGGAACTTGCAAAGGAAAGAACCAATGCAGGCAGTGGCTCACGTTTATGGCAAGTTTGGTTCTCAACGCCCAGCATTCGAGCAACAGGACAAACAAAACAAGGAAGCAAAGTAGTTGCCTATGCGCACGTCCCTAATTATTTCAGTGAACCAGCAAACATAAAAAATGTTATAGAATCTGGAAAACTCAAAAATTATGCAGGCGAAATGCCGCAAGCAGATTTTGATAAATTAGTAGATTTAAACGGAAATGGCAGAGTCTTTGTTATTGATTATGAGACGTTACGAAAAGCACCTTCTGGTGTCATCAATGTCGATGATGCTTTAGAGCATCCGCAGACAATTCCGTTCTTAGGCGGAGAAGCAACTGCTAAAGCGTATCTTGCAAGACACAAAGACGTCTATGGCAATAGAATTGGCGTATGGCATCAAGATGATTTCGATAAAGCAACTCCATGTGGCCGTGTGCTGTGCGCTGGCAGCGGCTTGGACGGCTACGACGGCATCGGCAGTGGTAGTCGTGTGTTGGGAGTAGCGCCGGAGGCGCAGTCCGTCGAAAAAAATGCAGGGAATATTGAATCTAAATTATAGAAATCTATTCAACCTTAACCAGTGTAATCTTAAATGTCAACGTCTTTCCAGCAAGAGGATGATTAAAATCTAACTTATAATTTTCCCTTTCTTTTCCAGCAACCATCGCGGGAACATTCTGGCCTTGAATGGTGACCATAATCACATCGCCAACGTTCACAGGCTGGTCTTTAAAAAATGACGCTTCAACAGTTTTAACTAAATCTTCGCGTGGAGATCCATACCCTTGTTCAGAAGGAATAGTCACAGTTTTCATTTCACCTTCTTTCATACCAATAATTGCGTTTTCAAAACCAGGAATTAGCATGCCTTCTCCAAGCGTGATGTGTAATGGTTCGTAAGGCCGTTGTGGATGAAAAATCTTTTCAGCTTTCGCCACATCGACAACATTTGTGTCAAAAAGTGTTCCATCCTCTAATCGTCCTTCATACCAAAGATCGACAATGGAACCTTGTTTCGCTGTTTTCATGACCGCTACAAGAAATAAATCCTTATAAATCTTTGGATGAAAAAAAGAAGCATTTATGAATATTCTCTTATTCTTAAGTATATGATGTATGAACCAGCAGAGGATTCATGGTTAATCCTGAATCAGATTGGAAACTATGTAAAACCTGGAATGAAAGTCTTGGACATGGGGACAGGCTCAGGCATTTTAGCGGAAGAAGTAAAATATTACACCAAAGACATTCTAGCGGTCGATATTAATCCTGAAGCTGTGGAGCACGTCCAATCTCTAGGCATAGAAGCGATAGAGTCAGATTTATTTGAGAATGTAGAAGGGAAATTCGATATAATCTTATTCAATCCGCCGTATCTGCCAGAAGATCCAGATGAGCCTGAAGACTCAAAATTAATGACAACAGGGGGTATAGAAGGAAATGAAATATTAACGAGATTTTTTAAACTCGCGAAGCAATTTCTAAAACAAGATGGAAAGGTTTTATTTGTGTGTTCAACATTAACAGGGGATGTGGAAGAGATGCTGCGAAAAACAGGATTCAAGGCAAAAATAATAGAGACAGAAAAAGTGTTTTTCGAAGAGTTGCAGGTGTATTTAGCGGAGCCGCAATGGCAATAACAACAATTCAAGCCGTAGTAACAAAAATTACTGATGAAACACCGACAGTAAAGAATATGGAGCTCACGTTTCCAGAAGGAAAAACATTGGGCTTCAAAAGCGGCCAATGGGCTTCTATTGAAATTCCTAAAAATGGAGAAAAAATAAGAAGGGCGTTTTCCATCGCGTCACCCCAATCCAAGAAAACAGGAATTGATTTATGCGTAAAAAAAGTGGAAGGCGGGTTAGGATCAACAGCACTGCATCAATTTAAGATTGGAGAACAATTAACTGTCATTGGCCCGTTTGGGCAGTTTTTCCTGCGCTACCCAACAGAAAAGAGTATTGTTTTTATTGCGACAGGTTCTGGTGTCGCTCCATTTCGCGCGATGGTGTATGATTTAATGGAAAAAAATGCGAAAAATAATATTTGGTTCTTTTTCGGAAACAAAACTGAAGAGGAGATTATTTACAAAGAAGAATTTGAGGAAATAGAAAAAAAACACCATAACTTTCATTTTGTCCCTATTCTCAGCAGAGCTTCTTCAGAGTGGAAGGGAAAAACTGGCCGTGTCCAGGAGCATGTGGCGGAATACCTTCAAAAAAACAAGCAGGAGGCAGATTTCTATATTTGCGGATTAAAGGATATGGTTATGCAGGCAAAAGAATTGTTGGAAAAAGAAGGACAGAAGAATATTTATTTTGAGCGCTATAATTAAGGTTATAATCTTTTCTTTCTTTTCAGCAGTATGGAAAAAACAAATTCAGCAAGGATATTGGTGTTGTATAGATCCATTCACAACAGGTTCGAAAAAGGAGAATCTTTATAAATCCAATCAAAATCTCACCAGTGTTCGTTTGAACTACTGTAATGGTAGGAGAACAAAAAATGGAAAAGCAAGATATCATAACAGCGATAACTGAACTGCGGCAAAAGAGCCCAAAAAGAAATTTCTTGCAGACAATTGATTTCGTCGCAAACTTGCAGGGTCTTGATATCAAAAAACCAGAGCATAAAGTTGATTTCGCGTTGCCATTGCCACACAAATTAAGCAAAAAGACAAAAATCTGCGCGTTCGTCGATTCTCAATTAACAGCTCAGGCAAAACCATTATTTGACACAGTTATTACAAAAGAGGAATTCCCAAAATGGGCAGCGGATAAGCGTAATCAGAAAAAATTAGCGAAAACACATAGATTATTCGTCGCGCAGATGGAAGTCATGGCCCAAGTGGCGGCAACATTTGGTAAAGTTCTAGGTCCAAGGGGAAAGATGCCAAATCCAAAAGCAGGCGGGGTCTTCCCAGGTGCAGCGCAATTGCAGCCCTTAATGAAGCGATGGGAAAATCTAGCTAGATTGCAAACAAAAAATGAATTAGTCATTAAAACTCCTGTCGGCGATGAGAAAATGTCTGATGACCAGATCGCTGAGAATGTCATGGCTGTCTATAATACGTTAATCAGTAAACTGCCCCAGGAAAAAAATAATATTAGGAATACGCTCTTGAAATTCACGATGGGTCCGATCTTCAAAATCGGTGAAGGATGGAAAAAGCAATCCATGAAGAAGGAAGCACAATGAAACCAGTAACCCATATTGCGCAATGGAAGAAAGATGAGTTGAAAGACATAGTGCAGCTTCTTCAAAAATACAATGTCATTGGTATCGTCGATATGACAAATATGCCCTCTTCGCAATTGCAAAAAATGCGGAGTGTCCTGAAGAAAGATACGCTAATCAGGATGACCAAAGCGCGCATTTTGA
>JACRKJ010000024.1 GCA_016219825.1 Candidatus Woesearchaeota archaeon
AAAAACTAAAAAAACAACAATGGCAGCAGATAAAAGTTTATCAAAATGGGATAAAAAAGCTGCAAGATGGGACGCGCGGGCAGCAAAATGGAAAAAATTAGGACTTTCATCAGCTGATGACTAAGGGGGATAAAAATGGCATGGGTAAGAAATCATCCAAGAACAGTACGGGGCGGTGGAGTACATAAAACACAAGAACAAAGACTAAAAGCACAACAGAGAATATGTAAAACCCAAAAGGAAAGATATGAAGAACAGGAAGCGCGGTATATGACAGAAGGGTATATGACAGAAGAAGAGAAAAAAGTAAAACTCAATGAAGAAATGCAGCAAATTGAAGCGTCATTTCTTGTCCCAAAATCAAAGAATTTTGTCGAGACAGAAGCAGTAAAAAAATATGAAGATCGCGTTTTTCTTTGGCTCAAGGCAGGCTATCCAATGCATCTTATTGGACCAACAGGATGCGGAAAAACCGCGCTTGCTATTAAAGTAGCGGAAAAACTTGGACGACCAATGATATGGATTAATGGCGATGAAGCAACCACTACCACTGATCTTGTTGGAGGATATTCCAAAATTGAAACAACCAGTGTGCACGATAGATATATTCATAAGGTCTATAAAGGGAAAGACACAATAGAGCCAGTGTGGGTAAATAATCCATTGGCGCTTGCATGCAAAAATGGCTATACTCTCATTTATAATGAGTTTAGCCGCGCGAAAGCAAACGCGAACAATGTGCTTTTAGGTGTTTTAGAAGAGGGGATTTTAGAGCTTCCTACCTGTTATGGAGTAGAACGATTTATTAAAGTCCATCCAGAGTTTCGTTTGATCTTGACAAGCAATAATATTGAATACGCTGGCGTGCATAAACCGCAGGACGCATTGCTAGATAGACTTGCGTCTATTCACATGGATTACTATGATGAAGAAACAGAAACAAAGATTGTTGACGCGCATAGTAAAATTGGCATGGAAAAAGCATCCCGCATTGTGAAGACAGTGAGAGCATTACGGGAAAAAATGGAAAGTGCGGAAAAGCCAGGAACCAGACCAGCAATTATGATTGCCTCTGCGTTACAGCAATGCAATGGCAACGCAAAAGAGATGTACGAACAAATTTGCGTTGACGCAATGGCTTCAAAGTTTAGCTCCCTTCAAAATACACAGAAAAAAACTGAACTGGTACGAGAATATGCGCGAAAGTTTAGTTGAGTAATGGTTGGAGGAATTATGACTAAGACATCATCTTCTCAAAAGAAAACTGCGGTTATACAATCCGCCAAGATATATGATGTCCTGGACTTGTGGAAGCGCAAGCCAAAAGCATTAGCGTTTAATGATACGGATGTTATTGTTCTTGCTGTTCAAGCAGACGGAAAAACTATTGAAGAAACATTTTTTACCTGCCTAAAACCAAATGGAACATTTGCTATTAGCACTCCAAGCAGATTGAGCCATGGCAGAAGACAAAAACTCGCGAACTTTATCTCCCATTATTTTCATGCAAAAAATCCAGAGAAATATAATGTTCGCGAAGAAAATAAAAAATGGAAAGGAGCAACAGTAGAGCTCGATGAGCATGGCTTTATCTTTATTCCATAAAGTCAAGTCTATAAAGAGGTGTTACGATGTCATTACAGGATTTTCAAAAACTTCAGGAAGATGCGATGCAGGCTGTTAAAGACTTTGTGAAAAAAACTCCCCTCAGCGCGATTACTATTGAAAAAAAAGGACAAGGATGGGAAGTTTCTGTCGAAGTGGAAGAACGCAAAGCAATACCAGACACACAAACGCTTATTGGGATTTATAGAGTGACATTTGACGCGCAAAAAAAGATAACAGGGTATAAGCGTGTACAAACGAGAAAAAGAGGAGATTCAAGAACTGAAGAAGAGGAAGAATAAATAATATCGAATTTGGATATGAAACGAAGATATATAAAGAAAAAAGCCAAGACGTAAAAGAAACAATGGTCAGACAAGAAGATGAACAACGGCTCCTGGAATTCGTAGAAGAGAATGAGCGAGTTAATACCTTTCATCTGGCAAGAGAATTAAAGATGGAAAGACATCTTGTTCTAAGAATGATAGATCAATTACAAAAGAAAGGCGCTGTTGATTATCGGTCAGGGACAGTAACTTTTCTCTCCTATCCAAAAGAAGAATCTGTAACAACAAAAGAAGAATCTGTCACAAAAATCGTTTCTCCCTCTCTTCCTGTAAAAAAGAAAGCAATTCCAAATCCCATGCTGTTATTAGCAGAACAATCCAGAAAACTTAGTGAGAAAAATAAACAGCTTAAACAACAGCTCGAACAAGCATATGAACAAGTCAAAGAGCTTGCGCAGTACAAGGAAATGATTGGAGACCATACTGCACAGATAGAGACACTCAAAAGCCAACTGGAGACTGCCCAAAAGAAGGCAGAGAAAAAGCCAAAAATTGTTGAGAAAGTTATCGTGAAGAAGGTGTATGTTCCAAGAAAGCAGGAAGAACATGAACCAGCACAAGAGAAAAAGATATCTTCTGTTCATAATTACTGGGATAAGGCAGGAGAAGTTCTGAAAAATATGCATACGAGAA
Organism: Candidatus Woesearchaeota archaeon; assembly: GCA_016219825.1. Taxonomy (GTDB): domain Archaea; phylum Nanobdellota; class Nanobdellia; order SCGC-AAA011-G17; family GW2011-AR18; genus JACRKJ01. The sequence continues at coordinate 2,586 of JACRKJ010000024.1, forward strand.
TGCAGGATATACATCTGCCAGAATCTTTTCAAAAAAAATAGTGGTGATATTCATGAACAAAACGCTTAAGAGATTATGGGAAAATTGTAGAGAAGGTGCAAAGAAATTATTACATTCTCAAGCAGGCAAACTCAAGTTAGCGAATGGAAAATTGACCCTCGATACAAAACAAGGGTTCAAATTTCTTTTATGGGGTCTTGGTTTAACACTCCTTCTTGGTTGGGGAGCAAATATCTATATGTGGTCAACAACATGGTTGTATGGAGTTGCAGTTCTTGGACTTTTAGTGGGTATTGCAAATATGTTTCATGAAGAAGCAATAATGTTTTTGCTTTCTACTGTAACATTTGCTTTTATGGTTGCTCTACTCATTAATCTTCAATTATTCCCTCTATGGGTTACAACTTTAGGTGTTGGTATTTTATCATTTGTTGCGCCAGCAGCTATTGTCGTGAGTTTAAAGACAATGTATGCTCTGGCAACAAAATAATTTAGTAAAAAAAGAGGTGTTATTATGGCAAAACGAAGAGGAAAAATAATGGCGATGGAAAAAAAAGCAGAAGCTTTATTGCATGTTGATTCACTTTATGCGAACATTGCAAAGTACACACATAAATATGTGTTTAAGATAGGCATCATATTAGCGCTTGTCATTGGACTTGCATCAACACAGTTTGATGCAACAACAAATGCATGGATGTTTAGCATTTTGGTGCTCTGCGGCATTCTTGGTGGTTTTTTTAATATAGCGGGTCAAGAGAGAAAAGACTTTCTTATGACTGCGTTAGTTGTCTTATTAGTCCTTACTATTGGTGGCGCAACGATTTTCTCTCAAATACTTTATGTTGGTATTTATCTGAACGGGATTATTACCGCATTACTGGCTTTTATTTCACCAGCGACTGTTGTAGCAGGATTAAAGCATCTGTTTGACCTATTGGCAACATAGAGGTGAAGAAAATGAATGTAAAAATATTTTTTACTTTTTTTCTTGATTCTGATGGTGGCTTAAACTATGACCTTGCTGGTTCTGTGACAGATGTGGATGGTGTTACAGATGATGATTACTGCAGCGCAAATGAAAACTATTCAGGACGATTATATGAAGCATATTGCGGCGAAAATGGCAAGCATGAAAGAGAAATCTATGACTGTCCAAGTGGCGCGTGTGAATTATGTGCTTGCGTCGCGCAAACAACAGAAGACGCTGCGATGAATGAAACAACAGAATAATTCTTACTTTTTTTAATTCTTTATTTTTTTATTTAGAAAGTACGGGTGTGTAAGGGGCACAAAGGATAGATATTCTAAATAAAGATTGTTTAGATGGATCTTCTAAATAAAAATTATTGAGATATATCCTTTGCGCCCCCTTTCTGAAATAGGGGAAGCGTTCTTTGTTTATATAGTTTACGAACACATATCGGAAATCGATACGAAATAAAGATTTAAATAGATCGCATGAATACATAGTGCAGCGAGGTGCATTTATAATGGGAGAAAATAATGCAAGGATTTTAGCAGATCAAAAGGCGCGAAGTGCAGCGAGTAAAGAACGTGTAGAACGCAATCCAAAAGTAAGCGCTAAAACAATGGCAAGTACTGGTGGAACTACTGGTATAAAAAGAAGAAAATAGGAAAAAGAGTTTTAACAAAACCCTTATTACTATTTTGAAATAGATCAAACTCTTAAAAAGATCATTTTTCAATTAGAACGACTTTGCGGAAACCCTTCGACGAACGAAATACCGAAAAATTAGATGGAGAGGATTTCCGCAGAGCCATGAGAACAAAAAGATTAAATAGAAGAATCATCATAATAGATACTATGAATAAAAAACTTTTATCAGTATTTCTTATTAGTTTTATTTTTGGGATTTTTCTCGCCTATCTCTTTTTTTCTTTTTTATCCTGTTCTTGTAATTCCATGGCATACTTTGGATCAAGAATCCCAGAACACTTATTACAAAATTTGCTGTCATGCGCGTTAATTGTTTCGCATCGACCACATATGTGAGGGCTAAACTTTTGCGCCTCTTTGTTTTCTTTTATAACCACCCCATTCATTGTCAGAATTGCATTGTCAACATCCCGTCCGCTCATATGGACGTATGTAGAAGGCATGTCAGACCCCTGCGTCCAACCAAAATAATGATTCATCTGAAATTCAGTTAAGTGATGTGCCATAAAAGTAGCTCGAGAATGTCTGAATATATGTGGATTGAATTTTTTTCGTATCCCTGATTTATGAGACAAATTTCGGAGCAATATCCACATGTTGTCATATTTCATTGCCTGATTATGCTTGATTGTCCCTACATTAATCCAAAGGGGAGCTTTTGGATTTTCTTTCCACGGGTGTGTGTTTATCCATGTAATGACATATGGGGTGCTTGAAATAAGACGAATCTTTCTCGATCCTGTTTTCCCCTGCATTGCAAGAAGTATTCCATATTTGTCAACTGTAATGTTTTCCAAGCAAAGATTTCCTATTTCCCCAATACATGCACCGCTTTCCCAAAGCATTGAGACAAATGCCTTATCACGAGGATGCTCAGCATATTTAAGCAATGTTTGAACGTCTTCCTCAGTGAATAATTCTGTTTGAGAAGGTAACTTTTTCTGTGACTTGCTTACTTTTAGAGAAATCCAATCAATAATGCAGGCATACCCTTGTGTTTTTTCCATCCAGCGATAAAACCGCCTTACAATCTCTTTATATCCTCGAATAGTCCAGGGAGAATAGGTAATCTTTTGTTGAATACTACTTATGAATTGCTTTAAATCGTCTTTTGAAACAGTATCAAAGTCTTTGTTGATACTAATCCCAATAAGACGAAGAAGACGCAAATACTTAATCAACCTTGGGAGAGAAAGTCCCTCTAACAACAAGTCATTAACAAAAGAAAAAATCAATTGCTTATTCTTCAAAGAAAGCTGCGATTCCGTCACTTGTTCTTGTGCACGAGCATATTCCGCTTCGTAGTTGTGGATTCCCATACATTGCCTCCAAGAAGCTGTTTTATATACTTCTTTGGCAATTTGTAGGTCTCTTGTAGCCCTCAAAAAAACCGAGCGCATCGGAATCGAATATGAATGCGCTGACCGGGAATCGAACCCGGACCTCTGCCTTGGCAAGGCAATGTTGTACCACTCAACTACCAGCGCGAAAGGATTGTTTTTAATCTATTTTCTTTTTCTATTTTCTAAAATCTTTTTTGTGTTTTTTAAAATAATAAGTCCAAATAATAAAATAAACGTTTATGAGTGAGAAATGCTCCATCAACAGTCGCATTTCTTCGCTCCTTTTGCTCGTTTGTATTTCTTTCGCTTTGCACACGAACTAGCTGTTTTAGTCGTGAGCAAAATAGTTGCGACAATTCTTGGAGCAACTATTTTGCGATTATTTTTTTATTTACTGAATCTCGTAAAAATAAGATAAGGAAAAATGTTACTTCTTCCTTACCTTTGATGGGCCCAACCGGATTTGAACCGGTGACCTACGCCTTGTAAGGGCGTCGTTATAGCCGCTAAACCATGAGCCCAATGAATATTGCTTTTGAATTGGTAATTTCTTTATAAATTTTGTTGATGGTTATTTTTTGAAAACATTTAAAAACCACCTCTCATTTCAAATCATTATGAAAGGCACAATCGTTAATTTTCGTGTGGGCATGAAGACTATGTACCACAATCACATGATCGTCAAAGTCAATGAGTTGACCAAGCGGGCAGACGCAGCAAAACTTATTGGCAAGCCAGTCGTCTATACCACTTCTGCTAAGAATGAAATCAAAGGCAAAGTAGCTTCTGCGCACGGCAACAAAGGCGCGCTTCGCGTTATCTTTGAAAAAGCAATGCCAGGACAGGCAATTGCGCAGCACGTTGAAATTCAGTAGAAATTCTCTTCAATACAAATACACTACAACACTCGCCGCAATCCCAATCAATACTCCAACCAGAACTTCAAGAGGCTGGTGTCCGAGGCTTTGGTGCATTTTTCTGGGAATGTTAATGTGGAATTTTGTTTTCAGCGCGGTAATCACATTTGTCAAGACTTTGCTTTCTTCGCCGACTGTTCGCCGCACGCCAAATGCGTCGCGGATCACGATCGCGGCAAAAACAAACGAAACAAAAAACAAGGAACTGAATCCTTCTGTCAGCAGAATAATAGTCGTCAAAGCAGTGACAATGGCGGCATGCGCGCTGGGCATGTTGCCAGTGATAAACAAATCAGCAAAGACAAATTTTTGCCGCTGTTTAAAGACAAGCAAGATAATTTTTACTGTTTGCGCGACGACAATAGAAACAAGAATTGCCCAAAAAATTGGGCTTGCGAATAAATCATGGAAACGCATCATTTGTACATACTCCGTTTTTTACAGTAAAATTCTTCATGAGCACAACGAAGTTGTGCGAATGTAAGAATTTTATCCCAACATTACTAACGCAGTAATCTTTCCTTTGCCTGCGTTGTTTTCTTCCATTGCCTTGCCAATGATCGCGCCTGCGCATTTTTGATAATCAGCGCATGCCATTGCGTAGCCAGGAGTGGAAGATGTCGTCAGAAAATCACCAACGTGAACTGTTCCAATAACTTTTGCCGGAACAACGCCAGCGAGCGCAATAGGAACTCCTTCGTCAATGCCCATAGTTAATGTCGGATTTGTAGAAATAATTCCCGCGGCAAGTTTGTTGTATGG
>JACRKJ010000025.1 GCA_016219825.1 Candidatus Woesearchaeota archaeon
AATCGCGATGGGATGTGTTTTTGTTTTTTGTCCGATTAATTTCGCCTTTCCTACTGTCTCTAATCCGAAAAGAACCACCCCTAAGAGAATTAATCCAATTGTTATTCCAATTTTTCCTTCCGCAAAACTGAAGATCGCGATCGTCCCCCAGACTAGACCAGGGCCAGCCATAGGGATGAACGCAAGAATGCCGACAATCAATCCGAGAATAACCGGCGCTTTTATCCCCAGCACCCAAAATCCAATTGCACCAATAATAAATTCTATAACTGCCAAGATCAATAATCCAAAGACAATCGTGCCTGTCGCTTCCCCTATTTCCTCTAATACCCTCTCTTTATGATCGAAGGGGAGCACCTTGAATGTTTTTTTGACCATTTGCTCTCCATGAATAAGAAAATAAAACATTGAGAAAAAAATAATGAATGTGTTTATTATTTTTGAAGGAACTGTTATCACTATTTGTTTTGCCTGCTCCGCAAAAATACTGGTCCCTTCTTTTATCGCTGTGTTTATGATTTCTGTCAATTGAGGATACGCACTTGTTATTTTCGCCAACGTGTTTTGGATTTCGCCTGCAAGGTCTGTATTGTATATACTAATCGCCTCTTTCAAGATAACTTCCGCAACAATTCCCAGAGGAACAATTATAATTATGATCGCTAATGCTGTAACGAGAAACGCGCTGACGCCTGGCTTGACTTTTTTTATTAATCTCTTATAGAATGGATAAAACAAATACGCGAGGATTGCGCTTGTGATTAATGGATTTATGAACGGCTTTATGACTAAGAACGCAACATACATCAAGACCAATAAAATAAAGGCCATTCCGTACTTCTGGATTTCTTCTTTCATTGTTTCTCTTTTTATCGCTGTTTGTATTTAAACCTAGCGATGATAAGATTTATAAACCGCCTGAAAATTCCTGATTTTATGAAAGTCGCAATTTTATATTCTGGCGGGAAAGATTCAACATTCGCCATAGATTACGCATTACAACAAGGCTGGGATATCCGTTATTTAATCAGTGTCAAGCCTACTAGAACTGATTGTTATTTATTCCATTACGCGACTGTTGAATTAACGCCTTTATTAGCTGGAAGTTTGGGCATCCGTCACCATTTACTCTCCTGTTCTGTCGCAGACCCACGCTTAGAAGCAGCGATTGTTGAAAAAACTGTCTTAGCTGAAGAAAAAGTAGACGCGATTTTATTGGGTGGCATCGGCCTGCAAGAAACACAATTACGAACATTCCAACAATTATTCTTACCGAGGGGTATTGAAGTGTTTGCCACACATGCTGGAGAAGATCACGCTGTTTTAATGGAACAAATGCTCGAGAAAGGATACAAATTCTTAATTACTCAATTCGCCTCTGATGGATTGAAACGGTGGCTTGGCAAGTTTATCACTAAAGATAATTTCGCCCAATTAAAGAAAGACGCCCAAAAATACGGCTTTCATATCGGCGCTGAGGGGGGTTATTATGACACTCTTGTGGTTGATGGGCCTATTTTCAAACATACGTTGGAACTTTTGAAAACTGAGAACGTGTTTGAATCTGAATATGCTGGGCATGTGAAAGTATTAAAACCTGCTTTGACTGAAAAAGCTGTCGCGAAATTATATTAAAAATAAAACTATTGATCTTCTTTCGCTATATTCTCTAATTCTTTCAACGCCTGTTCCAATTTCGCTAGAGCGATAGACTGCGTTTTTCCAGCAGGCGTTTCTCTGATTAATTTTAAATTTCTGTACGCGTCTGGAAATTCTTTTTTTAATCGCACATAGGGACGTTCTGCAGGCTCTCCTCTTAATAACGCCTCCACCGCAGAAACAATATTTTTTATATTATTGCTAAAGAACTGCTCTTTCGCTATGCCTGCAGAGCCATGCGTCATTTTCAATCCAGCTTCTTCTAGTTTTGTATTTACGTCCCGGGAACCTTCCCGTAATGTCTGCAACCGTGGCAATGCTTCGCTGTTTTTCATTCTTTTTTCCTCACTGCTCTCCATCGTTTGTTTCTATTTAATCTTTGTGGTAGAGCATAATCTATAAATAGTCCTTCTGTTTTAAATGTGCATGATCATTTTTAGTTTTCCTTCTACTGCTTCTTTAGCCCAACGCGTTGGTTCTTTGGTGAAAGCAAAACAAGGAAAACTCCATTATGAGAAATTTCCAGATGGAGAAAGTTACTTGCGTTTTCTAACGCCTGTCGCGAATGAAGATGTTGTTCTTTTCCATACTATGTATGTGAACCAAAATGAAGTTTTAGTGGATTTGACCTTCGCTGTGGAAACATTGAAAGAATTAGGAGCGAAGTCTGTTCACTTACTTATTCCTTATCTCGCGTATATGCGTCAAGATGTTCGGTTCAATCCAGGAGAATGCGTTTCCGCCCCATTACTTGGAAAACTATTACGCTGCGCAGATTCTGTTGTTACAATCAATACACATTTACACCGCATCCATCATTTAAATGAAGTTTTTTCAGCTGCTTCAGAAAACTTAAGCGCAGCAGGCTTACTGGGAGCATACGCTAAAAAATTAAAATTACATGATCCTGTGTTTGTCGGGCCTGATTCTGAAAGTAAACCGTTAGTTGAAGATGCTGCCGCAATCTGCAGCGCGGATGTTACTGTTTTAGAAAAAGTACGGTTAAACCCGAGAAACGTGAAAAGCAGGCTTGTAGATCCTCCTTCTTTGAAAGGAAGAGATATTGTCCTTATTGATGACATGATCACGACTGGAAAGACTATTGAACAGGCTGTGAAATTATTGAAACCATTTAAGCCTCGATCATTCACTGTCTTATGCATCCATGGCGTGTTCAGCGAGAAAGCGTTGCCTTTATTGCAAAAACTGCATCTTCGCACTCTCGCATCCACCACTACTATTCCAAATACGCATGCGAAAATAGACATCACTCCATTGTTCGCAGGCTTGATCAGAAAACGATTTGGTTTGCAAAGAAAAGTTATATAAAGACTAATTTGAAGAAATAACTAAAAATGGTGTTGGAATCCCTTATTAATCCATTCAATGCTAAAAAGCACCCGCTTCTCTTGTTTTTTCTTGGTTTAATTTTTTCTTCTATCGCCGTTATTTTTAGCTTATGGGTGTTTAAGCAGCAATCGAGTTTAGTGATGGTGTTTCTGACTGTTATTATTTCCATTCCCTTGATGTACGCTACTTTAGAAGAAGAAGAGGAAGAAGACTGGAAAGATGATGAAGAATCCACCATGCTGAAGGAACATAGCAAGGCTATTGTGTTTTTAAGCAGTTTGTTTATGGGTTTTGTTGTCGGCTTCGCTTTGTGGTTCATCTTCCTGCCGCACCAGTTAGTTCCTTTGGTTTTTAATGTGCAATTAGACACCATTAATTCGATTAATTCACAAGTTGTCAAACTGCAGGGACACTCTATTGATCCAACTGTCGCGATGCACGCGTTTGTCGCTATTTTAGCCAATAATATCCAAGTGCTTATTTTTTGCATCTTCTTCGCTTTCTTCTTTGGGGCAGGCTCTATCTTTATCCTCGCTTGGAACGCTTCTGTTATCAGTGCAGCTA